>CAJXPC010000008.1 GCA_913057845.1 uncultured Pseudomonadota bacterium | reverse complement strand
CTCTCTATTCGTCGGCAGCGTCAGATGTGTATAAGAGACAGGGCTCGAATGGTGAAGCGCATTGCCGATCTTAGTCGGGCGCAATTTGATGAATCACGTGTGTATCTATGGGTGCTAGCGGATAACCAGCCTGCTGTTTCATTCTATGAACGTATTGGGGGGAAGCGCTACGAGGCGCGGATGTGGGACTCTCCCGATGGCGGAAAATATTTAAAGTATCGTTATGTCTGGGGCCCTGATCGGTAACTGTTTGTTACTAACCAAAGAGACCTGAGTGCTCGTCATAACGAGGTATTGAGCGCCCGGATCTCCCCGCATTTAGCAACATCGAGTCACGCCAGTCCATTTATTTTTTTGCCAATATTTAAAATACTCGGCACGATTCATGGGTTCGGACTTGCTATGGTTGAGCTGATGATGAGCGTAATAACGTTCGTACGCATCATCTCCAGAAGCTTGCCGAATGTATGCCCATAACTTTTTAAGTATGTTCATTAAGTTATCCGTAATTTTTAGTGTAATCCCGTGGCCACTGATGACGCGTTCGGGTTCGATCGTGTGTAAGGAGTTTCTGAAAGGGGGAGCACTTTCCCTCCATTGAGAAACTTGAAGCTCATCCTGAGCATATCAATGATCACAATCCATAAAATGACTGCGAAGAGCATCGCTAATACCGCATCAATGCGTTTTGCAAAGATTAACTGTGGGGCGACTGCTGCAACTTCTGGACTTAGCGCTCCAGCAGCAAGCTTTTCAGCCATATCTGAAGCTCCGGATAGGAACCCTACCGCAGGGTTAGAGCTGAACACTTTTTCCCATCCGGCCCATGTGCATATGAATGTGAGCCAAGCAAGAGGTAAGCCCGTGACCCATGCATACCGCACCTTACCCATTTTGATGATGATGCTCGTAGCAACACATAGAGCAATCCCTGCTAAAAGTTGATTTGAAATGCCAAACAGAGGCCAAAGTATATTAATACCTCCGTGTGGGTCCTTCACGCCTTGCCATAAAAAGTAACCCCACGCTGAGACAAATATAGCGCTGGCGAGGATGGTCATCGGATACGACGAAACATTTCCAAATGGTTTCCAGATGTGTTTTCCAAAATCTTGGAGCATAAATCGACCAACACGCGTTCCCGCGTCCAATGTGGTGAGGATAAACAGTACCTCGAACATGATGGCGAAGTGGTACCACATAGCGAGAGCTGAGCCACCAAAAGTTCCCGAGAAAATGGTTGCCATACCCACCGCGAGTGATGGTGCACCACCAGTGCGAGCAAGCAAGGTGTCTTCACCCATTGCCGCGGCTAGAGATGCCATTTCCTCAACAGTCACTGGGAAGCCCCAAGAGGAGATGGTTGCCACGGCCTCGGCAGCAGTACTGCCTACAACGCCGGCGGGACTATTGATCGCGAAGAAGACCCCAGGCTCTAAGACGCAAGCTGCGACGACCGCCATGATGGCTACAAACGACTCGAGTGCCATTGATCCGTACCCAATCATTCGAATATCACGCTCATTGGTGAGCAACTTGGGTGTGGTTCCTGAAGATACCAGTGAGTGGAATCCAGAAATGGCTCCACACGCAATCGTGATGAAGACAAATGGAAACAAATCACCTTTAAAAATAGGTCCCATGCCGTTTTCCGCAAACTGTGTGAGGTGAGGCATTTTGATTTCAGGGGCGAGCACAACAATTGAGATCGCGAGAAGAAATACAACGCCAAGTTTGAGGAATGTCGATAAATAGTCTCGGGGCGCTAACAAAAGCCAAATGGGTAGAACAGCGGCGCTGAATCCGTAAATGATCACGAACCATGCTGTTTGTTCGCTGCTCCATTGAAATAAACCACGGATAGATTCATTCGCATCTATCAATCCTCCGCCTAAGACGCATGCAAAAAGTAGGGCGATTCCAATAAGCGTGCCCTCTAGTATACGCCCAGGACGAATTCCTTTCATATAAATACCGACTAACATTGCAACTGGAATTGTGCCAAGCACAGTTGCAGTTGCCCAGGGGCTATGAGCCATTGCCTTCACGATCACCAGACCCAGAACGGCAATCAGGATGATCATAATCATCATGGTTCCTAGTAAGGCTGCCCAACCTCCAATCGGTCCAAGTTCATCTCTAGCCATTTGGCCTAACGAGCGACCATCTCGTCTGGTAGAGCAAAAGAGGATGATCATGTCTTGTACACAGCCTCCAAGGACTGCGCCAACAAGAATCCAGATCGTTCCCGGGAGATAACCAAATTGCATGGCAAGTGTGGGTCCGATGAGTGGCCCTGGTCCGGAGATGGCTGCAAAGTGATGTCCGAAAACAACCCACTTGTTGGTAGGAATAAAATCTCGCCCGTTACTCAATCTTTCAGCCGGTGTTGCGCGCGTTTCGTCAAGGACTAGAACTTTTGCGCAAATCCATGCGCTATAAAATCGAAATCCGACGAGATAAGTGCAAATAGCGGCAACGACGAACCAGATCGCATTGATTGATTCGCCACGAGTAATTGCTATGCCACCGACGGCACTCGCGCCCAAGACTGCGATTCCTAACCAAATAAATTTACTAAGTAGGCTTTTTGGCATGCCCTTATCTCCCCTGAATATTTTTATTTATGATCGTTCGGCAGATTACTTTGAATCTTTGAGTTTCAATAGCTATTCTGACAGATTCAAGGAATTTATGAATGCTGCGGCGCGCAATGATAAAATTGCCGGTCTTGTATTTTAAATGGTGGTTAAAACCGTATGTTCAGCTATAAAGATTGTATTCAAAATAGTGATCCGGAGCTTTGGGGGGCGATGAGCTCTGAGTTTCAAAGGCAAGAAGATCATGTGGAACTGATTGCGTCTGAAAATTACACCAGCCCAGCGGTATTAGAAGCTCAGGGGTCCTTGTTGACCAATAAATATGCTGAGGGCTACCCTGGCAAACGTTACTACGGCGGATGTGAGTTTGTTGATCAGGTTGAGATGTTGGCGATCAGTCGTGCTAAAGAATTATTTGGTGCGGCTGCGGTAAACGTACAACCACACTCGGGCAGCCAGGCGAATGCTGCCGTTTATATGTCTGTCCTTAAGCCGGGTGATACTGTGCTTGGTATGTCTCTAGCGGACGGAGGCCACCTTACCCATGGGTCACCTGTAAATTTTAGCGGTAAGATTTATAACTTTGTGAGTTACGGTCTGGATCAAGATGAGATTATTAATTATTCCGAACTTGAGGAGCTGGCGCATAAACATAAGCCTAAAATGATTGTTGCAGGCGCCTCTGCCTATTCATTGTTCATTGATTGGGCTCGAATTGCTGAAGTGGCTAAAGCTATTGACGCCTATTTCTTGGTTGATATGGCACATTATGCTGGTCTGGTGGCTGCAGGTGTTTATCCTTCACCGGTAGGTATTGCAGATTTTGTCACTACCACGACCCACAAAACATTAAGAGGTCCCAGAGGTGGTTTGATCTTGTCAAGTTCAGAACATGAAAAACGCGTGAATTCGTCTATTTTTCCTGGGAATCAGGGAGGGCCTTTGATGCACGTTATTGCTGGGAAAGCTGTTGCGTTCAAGGAGGCTCTGACCCCAGAGTTTGTGACCTATCAGAAGCAGGTAATCATTAATGCGAAGGCCATGGTGAAGGTTCTGTCTGAACGAGGTTTGAGGATTGTTTCGGGCGCTACTGATAGCCACTTATTTTTAGTTGATTTGCGTGGGAAAAAAATTACAGGTAAAGAGGCCGAGAGCGTACTTGGAGCTGCACATATTACGGTCAATAAAAACGCAATACCGAATGATCCAGAATCTCCTTTTGTTACGAGTGGTATCCGTATTGGTTCCCCTGCTTTAACTACTAGAGGTTTTGGTTACGAAGAGGCATGTCAAACGGCGAATTTGATTGCGGATGTCCTGGATCAACCGCATGATACTTCGGTGGTATCTAAAGCGAGAGATGCTATTAAGGAGCTATGTAAACGGCATCCTGTGTACGGTTGATGAACGATTCACTTTCTGACGGAACCAAGATATGAAATGTCCGTTTTGCAGTTATGAAGATACTCAAGTTGTGGATTCAAGGGTTTCTGAAAGTGGCGATAGTATTCGTCGCCGCAGACGGTGTGTCGCGTGTGATAAGCGCTTTACTACCTATGAAGTGGTTGAGTTACGTATGCCTCAACTGGTTAAATCTAATGGCAGCCGAGAGGAGTTTGATGAAAATAAAATCCGAACTGGCTTTTCGCGTGCGCTCCATAGGCGACCGGTAGCTGCTAATTTAGTTGAAGATGCGATAAACCGGATTATCCAAACAACGTTATCGTTCGGAGAACGGGAGATTGAGTCACGCAGAATAGGTGAATTGGTGATGGAAGAGTTACGCAAATTGGATAAAGTTGCTTATATCCGCTTTGCTTCGGTCTATCGAAACTTCCAAGATGAAGAGGATTTTCGAGACGTCCTCGAGGAAGTGCAAAAATCGTGAGTGTGGTTGTAAACAATGCGCATGACGATGAGTATTTCATGGCAAAGGCTCTTCAATTAGCGGCTCGAGGCTTGAACTCGACGGCACCTAACCCAAGAGTGGGTTGTGTAATTGTTAAGAATGGACGTATCGTTGGTGAAGGATGGCATGTTTCGTCTGGGGAAGCGCACGCGGAGGTCTTAGCACTGAAACATGCTGATTCTGATGCTGCAGGCGCAACGCTTTATGTCAATCTAGAGCCTTGCGCTCATCAGGGGCGAACACCCCCTTGTGTTGACGCCATCATTAAAGCAGGTATAAATCGAGTTGTATTGAGTGCGAGGGATCCTAACCCATTGGTGAATGGGAAAGGGATCGAGCGACTCAAGGCGAACGGTATTACAGTGTTAGAGGGTTTGCTCGCTCAGGAATCGATAGAGTTAAATATCGGGTTTTTTAAAAGGATGGAGTCCGGCAAGCCTTGGGTTCGTGTCAAAGTCGCGGCCGGACTTGATGGGAAAACTGCTTTAGACAATGGTAAGAGTCAGTGGATTACGTCAGAGGTAGCAAGAGAGGATGCCCATCGGTGGAGAGCTCGTTCCTGTGTGGTACTCACTGGAGTGGGTACCGTCGTAGAGGATGACCCTAGACTCACCGTCCGCCATATTGAAACGAGTCGACAACCTCAAAAGGTGGTGGTGGACAGTCAATTACGCAGTCCCCTGAGTGCCAATCTTTTTAAAATGCCTGGAGTAACCATTGCGACTGCAGTGACAAATAAGGAGCAGCTAGATCCTTTTGTTGATAAAGGGGTTAACGTATTGGTGTTGCCCGACTCGGATGGCCGCGTTGATTTAGCGGCGCTCTTAATTGAGTTGGCCGATAAGCATATGAATGAGGTTTTAGTGGAAGCGGGTATTAACTTACATAGCGCATTACTGCGCAGAAATTTAATTGATGAGATGATCATTTACTATGCACCGAAGTTTTTGGGTGCCCAAGGCAGAGGAATGCTCTTTCTTGATGGGCTAGAAAAGATGGATGACGTCGCAGAGAGAGAGATCATTGATATTAAGAAGTTTGGTAAGGATTTTAGAGTTACGGTTAGATTTTAATTATGTTTACAGGAATTGTTGAGTGCACGGGTGTTGTGAAGCGTTGCGAAACCGTTGGGGCGGCCGCAAGTTTGGTGGTAGCTAGCGACCGTTTTAAGATGGATGGCGTCTCTATTGGTGACAGCATCGCGGTTAACGGCGTGTGTTTGACCGTTGTTGGCTTTAGTGGAAACTCGCTTGATTTCGATGTGTCGCCAGAGACGCTAAAACTGGTTACCGGGTTTGTAGTGGGTGATGTCGTTAATTTAGAGCGTGCCATGACACTAAACTCATTGATTGGTGGGCATTTAGTAAGTGGACACGTTGATGGGACTGGGATGATTGAGGTTGTTGATGAAAAAGATGGGAATTGGGAGATAACTGTTACAGTTCCGTCGGCATTAAACAGGTATCTAGTCAAAAAAGGATCCATAACAGTAAATGGTGTGAGTTTGACCGTGAATGAAGATAAAAAAGATAAAGTTCTGATTAATCTTGTTCCTCACACGATCAACATGACCAATTTAAAACTTATTACACCCGGTAGTTCTGTCAATTTAGAGGTTGATATGTTGGCGCGTTACGCGGAGAAGCTCTTAACTAATTCTGACTCACTATGACATCTGACATTAGCTCTATACCCGAGATCATTGATGATTTAAAAAACGGCAAGATGGTTATTCTCGTCGATGAGGAAGATCGAGAAAACGAGGGAGACCTTGTCATGGCCGCGGAGCATGTGACTGCTGAAGCCGTAAACTTTATGGCCACATTTGGCAGGGGACTCATTTGTTTGACCCTAACTGAGGAAAAGTGTCGGAAGTTAAATTTAATGCCTATGGTAGGCTCCAATGGTTCCCGTATGGCCACAAATTTTACTGCTTCTATTGAAGCATCAGAGGGTGTCACTACTGGAATTTCTGCCGCGGATAGGGCGCGGACAATCAAGGTGGCCTCTTCTCCTGACGCATCCCCCATGGATATCGTACAGCCAGGGCATATTTTCCCTTTGAAGGCGGAGAAGGGTGGGGTCCTTGTGAGGGCTGGGCATACTGAGGCTGGCTGCGATTTGGCTTTCATGGCAGGATTGCAACCGTCGGCTGTGATTTGCGAGATATTAAAAGAAAATGGAGAAATGGCTCGACTGCCTGATCTTGTAAAATTTAGTAGTCACCACAATCTTAAAATCGGTACGATTGCCGATTTAATTGCTTATCGAGGCCAACATGAATCGCTGGTGGAGCGTGTATTGGAGCGATCTATTGATACGGTTGCGGGACCTTTTAAATTGGTTGCTTATCGTGATCGTATTTCAAAAGAAGTACATCTGGCGCTCGTTAAAGGAACATTCGAATCTTCTGAGGAGGTCTTGGTTCGAGTACATGAGCCTTTGTCCATAGCTGATCTTCTAGATAAGAATAGCCGGATACACTCATGGCACTTTGATGACGCTTTGGCCACTATCAATCAAGCGGGTAAAGGTGTATTGATACTCATCCACCGCACTGAGGATGGAGATTCGTTGTTGCGACATTTGCAACCAGCTCAGGAGTTGCCCCCAAAAATGGACCTTCGTAACTATGGGATTGGCGCTCAAATTTTAAAAGATCTTGGCGTTGCACGTATGCGCTTGATGGCTACACCAAGGCGAATGCCCAGTATGACTGGCTTTGATCTAGAGACTGTTGGCTATCAGGAAAAACCATTTGATTAAGGTGTTTGGTAAATATTGACTCCTGGTGGTCCCGGGAAATAATAAGGAGTAAGACAGTTGCAAAAATTTGAGACTCAACCCCTTGAGGACGTTAATGGTGATGGGTTAAAGGTTGGCATCGTCATCGGACAGTTCAATAAGGATGTTGCGGAAGCGATGCGCTCGGCCTGTGGCGAGCAGTTAGTGAATTTGGGCGTTAGCCCTGACGATATTGCATATGCTGAGGTTCCCGGTGCGCTGGAAATCCCGATCGTTTTGGATGCTATGGCAAAAACGGGTAGGTTCGATGCGTTAATTGCGCTCGGGTCGGTAATTCGAGGAGAGACATACCATTTTGAGGTGGTTTCAAACGAATCTGCGAAAGGGATTATGACGGTTCAGTTGGACACAGGTATCCCAATTGCCAATGGGATACTTACGTGTGAAAACATGAATCAGACAACGGAGCGTATGGAGCAAAAATCAAAAGAATGTGCTGATGTGGCCATTGGTATGGTGCGGCTACTGGATCTAATTTATGAAAGGTAGTCGGCGATTGGCTCGGGTATTAGCTGTGAAAGGCTTGTATCACTGGCAAGTAAATGAAGTGGCGGTCGAGAAGATCATCGAGGTTTTAATAACCGAGGAAGAATATGCGAAGGCGGACGTCAATTACACGCGTAGCCTTTTAGAATCTGCGACTAAGGATTCGTTACGACATTACCAAGATATTGGACCTTGTCTTGATCGCCCAATATCACAAATTTCACCGATAGAAAAAGCAATTCTGCTCATTGCTATGGTTGAGCTGGTTGAGTCTTCTGAGGTGCCCTTCAAGGTCGTTATCAACGAGTGTATTGAGTTGGCTAAGCAGTTTGGCGGGACTGACGGACATAAATATATTAACGGTGTCCTGGATCGATATCTCAAGGGCGGCCGTGCAGCTCAATCTTAAATTTTTCTGAAAATACTTAGGTAAGAGGTGTGGTATGTCTGAGGATGTTATTAAGAACCTCAACGAGTTAATTTAGGACTGCGGTCAATAGTTTGGCTTCCGAATTTGAAATTATCCGCAAGTATTTTCATCATGATACAAATGGTGTGAGGCTTGGTGTGGGCGATGATGGCGCCTTAATAGACATTGGTGATGGTCGGGATTTGGTGCTTACTACGGATACGCTGGTAAGTGGCACTCATTTTTTATCTACGGATGATCCATTTTCTATTGGCTATAAATCTGTCGCAGTAAATTTGTCGGATCTCGCTGCGATGGGAGCGATTCCCAAATATGTGCTTTTGTCCCTTACGTTGCCTGTTTCCGATGAAATCTGGATTGAGCAATTTTCAAATGGCATCAAGGCATTGCTTAGATCTCACTCCGTGGCTCTTGTTGGCGGGGACACCACTCGAGGGGACACCCTGTCGGTTACGCTAACGGCAATTGGATTTGTGAAGTCAGACACCGCTCTACGAAGGGATCATGCTTGCCTTGATGATGACGTTTGGGTTTCCGGTTTGATTGGACTTGGGTCTATTGGTCTTTTGATTAAACAGGGAGTGCTTGCATTTCCTGTCGAAGAAGAGCAAGATTTTTTGCGACGTTTGCATGAACCGCAACCTCGGATAGAGCTTGGTCAAAAGTTGATCGGGATTGCAAATTCTGCGATCGATGTTTCCGATGGGTTAGTCGCTGATGCTGGGCATATCGCGAACCAATCTGGCGTGAAAATCATCATTGATTATGAAGAAATTCCCGTGCATGAGGCAATAAAAAATAGACGGTTTAATCAAGATATTGAGAGTAGTATTCTCGGTGGTGGTGATGATTATGAACTCTTATTTACAGCTAAGGCAGAGCATATGCTTCGCATAAATAGCATCGCTGCGGAGCTAGGTTTGCCGCTCACTAAAATCGGTCGTGTGACCCAAGGGGTTGGTGTTGAAGTTTGCGATGGGAATGGCGGCCTCAAAAAAGACTTTCAAAAAGGTTTTGATCATTTTGCAACCAGAAAATAGCGTTTCTATAGCTAATAGGGTTTTCAAACATCCATATTTATTTGTGGCGTGTGGCTTTGGTGTTGGTTTAATTCGTCCAGGTCCAGGAACTTGGGGGACGTTACTCGCGTTGCCAATGCACTACTTGTTAAGTGCTAGCTTGTCGTTAGAGCTGTTGTTACTGTTTTGGATCGTTATGTTCTTGGTAGGCATTAAGGTTTGCGCAGTTTCAGAAACTATTTTAGGTCATTCGGATCATTCTGCAATCGTGATCGACGAAATTGTAGCCTACGGATTGATATTAGCGCTTATCCCGCAAAATATGATCTTTCATGTGCTCGGTTTTATTGTCTTTCGTATTTTTGATATCGTTAAGCCTTTCGGAATACGTCGTATAGATCAACGCGTAAAAGGAGGGCTGGGGGTGATGTTGGATGATTTGGTCGCGGCGGTATACACCCTCTGTGTGTTGTCAGTCATCATGGTGGCCGTAACTGCGCTGGGGGTTAACTGATTCAGTGATGAGCGCTTACCTTAAATCTGATATTTATCAACTCAGTCAACGTTTGGGTTTGATGCTCAAAGAAAACGGTTTGATTGTCGGGACTGCAGAGTCATGCACGGGAGGATGGATCGCACAAGCTGTTACGATGGTGCCAGGTAGTTCATCTTGGTTCGATGCTGGCTTCGTCACGTATTCTAATCAATCAAAAGTGCAGCAATTGGGGGTGGATCCTAACTTGATCGATCAGTATGGTGCGGTGTCTGACGTTGTCGTTGAGAAGATGTTAATCGGCGTTTTGAATCGTACCGGGGCCAATTGTTCCATTGCGATAAGTGGTGTAGCAGGTCCTGACGGGGGGACCGAAGATAAACCTGTGGGCACAGTCTGGATCGGTGTTGGGCATGAGGTTAAAGGTTTGATTACGAGAAGATTTTTGTTTGAAGGAGATCGCAACTCTGTGCGTCAGCAATCGGTGATAGAGAGTCTTAGTTTGATGGAGCATTTTTTATCTCAGGATTAGACCTTCCTGAGGTATAGCGCATTGGAATAGATGGGTTTTAATAAGGGGCTTCGGACTTTTCGAGGCTGTGCGATAATCTAATAAACCACAATTAATCTTAGACATCTGGAGCTCAAATACAAATGAATGAAAATAGGCAAAAAGCGCTAGAGGCGGCACTTTCTCAGATTGAGAAGCAGTTTGGCAAAGGCTCCATTATGCGGCTTGGGGAGCAGGAAGTTGATCCGGAATTGAAGGTGGTTTCCACGGGATCTCTTGGTCTTGATATTGCTCTTGGCATTGGTGGGTTGCCTAGAGGTCGGGTTGTTGAGGTTTACGGTCCAGAGTCATCTGGTAAAACTACATTGACGCTTTCTGTGATTGCACAGATGCAAAAAATTGGTGGGTCTGCAGCTTTTATTGATGCGGAGCATGCTCTAGACCCTGAGTATGCGACCAAGTTAGGTGTCAACATTGATGAGTTGTTAATTTCCCAACCCGATAACGGTGAGCAGGCATTGGAAATAGCCGATATGTTGGTTCGGTCAGCTTCTGTTGACGTTGTAGTTATTGATTCGGTTGCAGCGTTAACGCCTCGCGCGGAGATCGAGGGCGAAATGGGTGATCACCAAATGGGCCTGCAGGCTAGATTGATGTCTCAGGCACTTCGAAAACTAACCGCGAATATTAAGAAATCTCATACCTTAGTTATTTTTATTAATCAGATACGTATGAAGATTGGTGTCATGTTTGGGAATCCTGAGACCACGACAGGAGGAAATGCCCTTAAGTTTTACTCTTCGGTTCGAATTGATATTCGACGTATTGGTGCGATTAAAAAATCTGACGAGGTGATCGGTAATGAGACTCGTGCCAAAGTAGTAAAGAACAAAGTCGCTCCTCCCTTTAGGCAGGCGGAATTTGATATTCTTTATGGTCAAGGGATTTCCCGGGAAGGTGAAGTCATTGATCTAGGAGTTAAGCACAATATCGTGGATAAAGCGGGTGCTTGGTACAGCTACAATGGTGACCGTATCGGACAAGGTAAAGATAATGTCCGAGAATTTTTAAAGCAAAATCCGCAAATCTCTATCGAAATTGAAAATAAAGTGCGTGAGATCGTTGGTGTTCGTCTTGTCAACGCGCCAAAAACGCCAAAAACGCCAAAAACGCCAAAAGCTCAAAAAGACTCTGAAGTATCTGACGAGTAGAGTTCGGGAGAGTTTCTTTGGAAGATTCACTCACGCTAACGGCCCTGCGTTTGTTGGGGCGGCGAGAATATACACGTTTTGAACTGGGTAATAAGCTTCTTCTGAAGGGTGGAAATCAGCAAGATGTCATCCGGTTGCTTGATGACTTTGAGTATAAAGGCTGGCTAGACGACCGTCGTTATGTTGAAGCTTTTATTCGTACTAAGCGTGAACGGTTTGGTATGAGGAAAATTTTTCGGGACCTGGAGGTGAGAGGTGTCGATAAAAGTACCATACTCGAATACCGAGAAGAGGTTCTTAACGGTGACCTAGCTGCTGCTCGGTTGGTTTGGTCAAAAAAATTCAGTTTGAAGTCAGAGTCGCCCGCTGAATGGGCGAAGCAAGCCCGCTTTTTATTGAATCGAGGTTTTGATCAAAGTACGATAAAGAAAGTCTTGTCGGATCCGGACTGCACGTTCGATCGAGATGTTTTTAAGGATTGATAAAAGTGTTATTTAATGTAATGAGACACGCAAATGAAAACTGATGAAATTAGAGAAAGATTTCTGAAATACTTCGAGCGAAGTGGTCATGCGATTGTTTCGAGCAGCCCACTTGTTCCTGGAAATGACCCAACGTTATTGTTTACTAACGCAGGCATGGTCCAGTTTAAGGATGTATTCCTTGGACATGAAAAACGTTCCTACTCGCGGGCTACGACCTCCCAGCGATGTGTGCGAGCTGGAGGTAAACATAATGACTTGGAAAACGTAGGGTATACCGCGCGCCATCACACGTTTTTTGAGATGCTCGGAAACTTTAGTTTTGGGGAGTACTTCAAATCAGATGCGATACGACTCGCTTGGGGTTTATTGACGGAAGAGTTTGGTTTAGATTCTAGTCGTATGTGGGTCACGGTTTACGAGACAGACGAGGAAGCCTACGACATATGGGCTAAAGATATTAAGATTCCTGCCGAACGCATTGTACGTATTGGTGACAAGCCGGGAGGCCAAAAATATCAAAGCGATAATTTCTGGCAAATGGGGGATACCGGGCCGTGTGGACCTTGTTCAGAGATATTTTGGGATCACGGCGCGCACGTTGAGGGTGGCCCACCAGGTTCCGATGATGAGGATGGGGACCGTTTCATTGAAATTTGGAACTTAGTTTTCATGCAGTTTAACCGGGATGAGGCCGGAGCCATGAATCCATTACCTAAACCGTCTGTTGACACAGGTATGGGGTTGGAGCGTATGGCGGCTGTTCTTCAAAAGGTTCATTCCAATTATGATATTGATCTGTTTCAAGTTTTAATCAATGCAGTTGTTCGTGAGACAAGCTGTAAAGATTCTGGTAACGCGTCTCTAAGGGTAATATCAGATCATATTCGCTCTTGTGCTTTTCTCATCATGGACGGCGTAATTCCAAGTAACGAGGGCCGTGGTTATGTTTTGAGGAGAATCATTCGACGAGCTATTCGACACGGATACAAATTAGGTCGTTCAACCCCGTTTTTTTATAATCTGGTTGCTGACCTTGTTAAGGTTATGGGCAAGGCTTATCCAGAACTTTTAGCTAGCCAAGAACGGGTCTCCGAGGTTCTTTTTGAAGAGGAACGTCGTTTCGCAGAAACTCTTGAAAAGGGGATGACGGTTTTAGAGGCTGCCTTACTCAGGGAAGACAAGGTCTTGGATGGTGAAACCGTATTCCGTTTGTACGATACCTTCGGCTTTCCAGTGGATTTAACTGCAGATATTGCGCGTGAGCGTAGCATCCAGATTGATCTTTCAGGATTTGAAGTGGCAATGGAGCAGCAGCGTCAAAGGGCAAGGGCTGCCTCCAAATTCCAAACTGTTCAAGGACTCGAATACAAAGGCCTAAATACTCAATTTAATGGGTATGACTCGTTGGTAACAAATTCAGAGGTGGTCGCACTCTACAAAGATGGTGTTTTTGTGGACCGTTTGGTCAAGGGGGACCGCGGCATTGTAGTTCTTGATAAGACTAGTTTTTATGCTGAATCGGGCGGCCAGGTAGGTGATCGCGGGACTATTGCGACCGAAGTTCCACCGTATTCGACGTTTCGTGTCGGCGATACTCAAAAGATTCAAGCAGAGGTCTTCGGACACCATGGTGAGGTGGCGAGTGGTGAGTTGAAAGTAGGTGATTCGGTTGCTACTGAGGTTGATGGTGCTGTTCGTGTTGCAACGATGTTTAATCACTCGGCCACTCACCTCCTTCATGCGGCGTTACGTCAGGTTCTGGGTAGTCATGTGCAGCAAAAAGGTTCTTTGGTGGATGAAACAAGAACAAGATTTGATTTTTCCCATTCTAAACCGCTTACGTCGGTGGAGCTAGAGCTAGTAGAGAATGCTGTAAACAATAGCATTCGCGGTAACGCTAACGTACAGGCTCGAGTAATGGGTTATGACCAAGCGATCGAGACAGGGGCTGTCGCTTTATTTGGGGAAAAGTATGGTGATGAGGTCCGGGTTATAGAGATGGCCAATTTTTCAACAGAATTATGTGGTGGCACGCATGTCAAGCGGACGGGCGACATCGGATTGTTTAAGATAACGGCTGAGGGAGGTGTCGCTTCTGGTGTTCGGCGCATAGAGGCGACGACTGCACAAGGTGCCCTTGATTACATTCATCGAAGAGACAGCCAATTTGATGAGATTTCAACGTTATTGAAGGTTGCACCAGACGACGCTAACGATCGATTGTTGCAAATTTTAGATAATGTTCGAAATCTTGAGAAAGAGCTTGTTCGCGTTAAATCGAAAGTGGCTTCAGGTCAAGGTGAGGACATGGTTGCTGAGGCTCAGAAAGTTAATGGGATTACTGTATTGGCGACAGTGCTACAGGACTCGGATGCTGTCTTGTTACGCCAGACCATTGACCAGTTAAAGGCAAAATTGAAGTCTGGCGTAATCTTGTTAGCATCAGTTAGTGGTGAGAAGATTACTTTAATTGCTGGAGTGACTGATGATTTAACGGGTAAGTTTAAAGCGGGCGAACTGGTTAATTACGTTGCCAAGCAAGTTGGCGGTAAAGGTGGAGGCCGACCTGATCTTGCGCAGGCTGGGGGTACAAATCCAGAAGGTTTGAATGCGGCAATAGATTCTGTCTTAAATTGGGTAGCTGAGCGCTCGGCATAAGCCCGCTGATGACTACTCGTCAGGAGATAGAGGAAATGCAAGATGGGGGGCTAAGATAGCAATTGCCTGCTTAAATTCCCCCATAATTCTTTTGAGTGCAGGTATGGTATCTGCCTCGAAGCGCAATACTATTGTGGGTGTTGTGTTGGATGCTCTGGCTAGTCCGAATCCATCTTTGTATTCAACGCGTATTCCATCCATCGTTAATTTATCTTCAGCGTTTGAGAAGGAATCCGAGGTCTTCAGCTGCTCAGTGATTGTGAAGTTTTCTCCTTCTTTGCACTGAATTTGGAGTTCTGGAGTTGAAAAAGCATTAGGCAAATCGTTAAATGTTTGGGCTAATGACGATTGTTTGCTGAGGTACTCCAATAATCGTGCCCCCGCGTAAATCCCATCATCAAAGCCATACCATCTCTCTTTAAAAAAGAAGTGCCCACTCATCTCGCCTCCCAAGAGTATGTTGCACGCTTTCATTTCAGCCTTGATAAGAGAATGACCTGTTTTCCACATTTTAGGGCGTCCGCCGTGTTCCTTGATCCGGCGACCCAAGTCTCTCGAGCACTTAACATCGTAGATGACCTCCGCGTTTTTATGTCGAGTGAGTAAATCATCGGCAAACATCATCATCAGTCGATCTGGGTAAATGATTTCTCCTTGTTTTGTCACAACACCCAGTCGGTCTGCGTCACCGTCGAATGCTAAACCCAGCTCCGATTCTCCTTCAGCGACGTCTTTGATTAAATCTCGTAAGTTTTCGGGTTTAGAAGGATCAGGGTGGTGATTCGGAAAGGTGCCATCCACGTCGCAGAATAGCTCGCGTACATCACAGCCAATCGATTTGAATATCTTAGCAGCATACATCCCAGCAACACCATTGCCGCAGTCGATCGATATTTTCATTGGTCGAGATAACTGAATGTCACTGTGGATTCGGGTTGTATATCGCTCGCTGATGTCGGTACTCGATACCTGACCATTACCAACCACGAAGTCCTGCTCATGTATTCTTTTGAGTAGGTTAAGAATCTGATCCCCATAAATAGCATGTCCATCTAAGACGATTTTAAGCCCGTTATACTCTGGAGGATTATGACTGCCAGTCACCATAACGCCATTCCCCGTCTCAAGTTCGTGGGTGGCAAAGTATAAGGCTGGTGACGTGACCTGGCCGATGTCGATCACATCGGCGCCCGCAGAGATTAAGCCGTCGATGAGGGCAGAAACAATGGAAGGCCCGCTAAGTCGGCCATCTCGACCGACACATATTGCTTTTCCATTCTGAACCTGACTCCCAATCGCTTTGCCAATTAATTTCACACCCTCGATTGTTAATGAAGTTCCAACGACACCACGTATGTCGTAAGCCTTAAAAATTGATGACTCTATCTTCATAAAAAATCCATAAAGTATTGCGTAATTCTTTCTGGCAACCATTCTATATGTCCTGGAAATGTGCCGCTAATGTACCCTACGTGCCCACCGTATTTTGTTAAGTTCAACGTAATGTGATTATTATTTTTGGTGAGTGTTTTTAGTTCAATTCCAGATAAGAATGGGTCATTTTCTGCGTGGATAATCAGAGTGGGATTGTTGATGGATGATAAAAAAGGTTTACTGCTTGCTCGGGACCAATAATCATCGACACCATTAAATCCATGGATGGGTGCTGTAAAGCGATCGTCAAACTCTTTGAGTGTTTTGCATGCTTTGATTGATTCTGGTGAGATATCTAGCTTATGAGTTTCAATTTTACGTATTGCTTTTCGTTTGAGTGTCCGTAAGAAATGCCCACCATAAACTCTGTTAACACCTTGGCTCAGTCGATTTCCCGCAATAACTAAGTCGTAAGGTGCTGATATAGCAACTGCCGCATTGATCGCCACGACATTGTGATAACCAGGCCTCCCTAACCAATTTAAAAGCACATTGCCTCCTAAAGAATACCCCGCAACGAAGATAGGCCCAAAGCACATTTTTTTCAGCTCGTGAATGATCCATTCAAGCTCGTTACTATCTCCCGAATGATAAGCCCGAGGTAATCGGTTTGGGCTGCCGCTGCAGCCTCTAAAGTGTACGATGCACCCAGCCCAACCTAGGTGTTTAATTTTTGCCATTAGCGCTTTTGAGTAATGACTGTTTGAGCTTCCTTCAAGTCCGTGTAGCAAAACGACCAGGGGGCTCCCGGCGGTTTTATTAACCCAATCTATATGCAGAAAATCTCCATCTGGTGTTTCAATTTTTTGCCTTTGGTAAATGATTGCTTCTGGGGATCTAAATAAAAATGGAAATATGGTTTGTGGATGACTGCCGGGTAGCCAATCGGGCGGATGGTAACTATGTAATTCGTTGACGTCTGTAGTCATTGAGTTATTTTTTTATCGACTACCGCCAACACTTCCGTCAGTACGCTATCTGTCGTGATCTCCGTGAGACATTTGGTGTGGCCAAGTGGACAAGTTCTTTGAAAGCAAGGAGAGCATCCTAAGGATAGTGTGAGGATCTTAGAGTTATCTGACAGTGGCGGTGTGTAGGTTGGGGAGCTGGATCCAAATAGTGCGATTAGAGGTGTATTAAGCGCTGCGGCGATGTGCATTAATCCAGAATCATTGGTGATGACGCATTTAGCGCCAGAAACCAAATGCAACGCTTCTTCCAGGGTAGTCGCTCCGGTTAAATTGTTAGTTGATTCGTGACTCAACTGATGGATAGCTGCTCCAATGTCGACGTCGGGATTGCTACCTAAGATGATCGAAGATAAATGGCTGTCTCTTATACACATCTCCGAGCCCACGAGACCTCT
>CAJXPC010000007.1 GCA_913057845.1 uncultured Pseudomonadota bacterium | reverse complement strand
CCCTTGCAAGTTTAATTTAATTCCGTTTAACCCCTTCAATGATTCTGGTTTCACCCGAAGTTCGGCGCAAGCAGTCTCTAATTTTCAAAAAATACTCATGAATGCAGGTTTAGTGACGACGGTAAGAAAGACGCGAGGTGATGATATTGCTGGGGCCTGTGGTCAGTTGGCAGGCCAATTAAAAAATCGTCGAACACCTCGAAGAAATGTTAATCCGACGGTGATGACATCAATTTAAATACGCCTTATGTATTCTGTGGCGAGTTATGAATAAAATACCTAGAAGGAAAAATAATACTGTTCACGTCGGCTCCGTCTTGGTTGGTGGCGGCCAGCCTGTGGTAGTGCAGTCGATGACCGATACGGATACCGCAGACATCTCGGCTACGGTATCCCAAATTATTGATTTGCACGCTTCAGGCTCGGAGATCGTGCGGGTTACGGTTAACACAGTCGAAGCTGCAGCTGCCGTACCTCGTATCAAAGAGGCATTAGCAAAAAAGGGGATTGACTGTCCTCTGGTGGGCGACTTTCATTTTAATGGTCATCGTCTTTTAAAAGAGCACCCAGAGTGTGCCGAATCCTTAGATAAATATCGTATCAATCCAGGGAATGTGGGTAGAGGAAGTAAAAAGGATAGTCAGTTTGCGTCCATCATAGAGTACGCTTGCGAATTCAATAAGCCCATCAGGATTGGTGCTAACTGGGGAAGTTTAGATCAAACTCAGCTGAGCAGATTGATGGACGAAAATGCTAAAAAAGAAGTGCCCTTGAGTAATAAAGAGCTTGTGCGTGAGGCGTTGATTTCATCCGCTATTCAAAGCGCTCAATTAGCTGAGTCAATTGGTTTAAGTCACGATAGGATTATTATTTCTTGTAAGGTCAGTGATGTCCAAGAGCTTGTAACCGTTTATCGTGATCTGAGTCTTAGAACTGATCACCCGCTCCATCTTGGTCTTACTGAGGCTGGGATGGGCAGTAAAGGAATCGTGTCGTCCAGTGCGGCATTGGCTATTTTGCTCCAAGAGGGAATCGGAGATACGATTCGAATCTCGCTCACGCCAGAGCCGGGCGGACGCCGCGTAGAGGAGGTGTATGTTGCTCAAGAGTTATTACAGACTATGGGTATTCGATCGTTTACACCACTTGTAATATCTTGCCCTGGGTGCGGGCGGACATCGAGTGATTTCTTCCAAATACTGGCAAAGGATATCCAAGCATTTTTGAGAGAGCAAATGCCTCAATGGAAAAAACAGTATCAAGGGGTTGAGGAGATGAAGGTTGCTGTGATGGGTTGTGTGGTTAATGGCCCGGGGGAGAGTAAAAATGCGAATATTGGCATTAGTTTGCCTGGTTCTGGTGAAAATCCCGTCGCACCTGTGTATGTGGACGGGAATAGAGTCACAACGTTAAAAGGTGCAACGATTGCCCAAGAGTTTGAAGGTATTGTGCACAAGTATGTTCGTGAAACATATGGCAGTTAGCTCTGCCAGTGAATGTGGGTCTAAACCGTGTGCCAGTGAGTAGCTTTATGGATGAGTATAGGTATGGATAAGATTCAAGCGATTCGTGGAATGAACGATATCCTCCCTGAGGAGAGTTACCAGTGGGAATGGATTGAGTCTCGTATCCGAGATTGGTTGGCAATGTTTGGGTACCAAAATATTCGAACACCGATCCTTGAAAGCACCGACCTTTTTGTACGGTCAATCGGAACGGCAACGGATATTGTCGAAAAAGAAATGTATACCTTTACTGATACATTAAACGGCGATTCTTTGACGCTGCGCCCAGAAGGTACGGCTTCAGCAGTGCGCGCAGCTATCCAGCACAATATGACTTACGGTAATGCCCGTAGGTTGTCCTACTGCGGCCCTATGTTTAGGCATGAGCGACCACAAAAAGGTCGTTTTCGACAGTTCCATCAAGTCGGGGTCGAAGCCCTAGGTTTCGAGGGCCCAGATATCGATGCGGAACACGTTTTGATGGCTGCAGATCTTTGGAGGGCATTAGGGATAGCCGGCACTGCAGTTAGATTAGAGGTGAATTCTTTAGGAAGTAAAGACGATCGTGCAAAATATCGTGAGGCGCTAGTGGCGTACTTAAAGGGCATTGAGGAGCTTTTGGATGAGGATTCTCGGAGACGGATTAATACAAACCCACTGAGGGTCCTTGATAGTAAAAACCCAGATACGCAAAAGCTTTTGTTTTCCGCTCCGAAGTTGCTGGACTTCTTGTCGAATGAGTCGATAGATAAGATGGAGCGGTTTAAATTACTCCTAACCAATGCGGGCATTGACTACGAAGTTAATCCGAATCTCGTAAGGGGTTTAGATTACTACAACGATGTTGTCTATGAATGGAAGACCGACTTTTTAGGGGCTCAGGGTACGATCTGTGCGGGAGGTCGATACGACATCTTGGCTGAGCAAATAGGAGGCAAACCAATGCCAGCTTGTGGCTTTGCTTTGGGTATTGAGCGTGTGCTTGCTACTCTTGATAGTTGTGGGGTTGTGATTCCTAAAACGATCCCCGACGTCTATGTGGTGTCTGCGGATGAAAAAACTCAGCTTTATGCTTGGGATGTTTGTCGAGAATTGCGCGATAATGGCCTTAAAATAATACTCCACTGCGGTGGGGGTGCGTTAAAATCTCAAATGAAGAAAGCTGATATCAGCGGCGCCAATTTTGCTATCATCATTGGTGATAGTGAGATGACGCAAAAAAGAGTTTCTTTGAAATCTCTTCGTGGAGCAAGGATGGGGAAAGCGGAGCAGCAGCAAGACTTAAGTGTGATAGATGCAATTAGGAAAATTCGTGAAAGTGATGTTTAGTTTTAATGAATATAGAATTAATTTAGGTAATTAAATATGGCAACCTTTGACTCAGACGAGCAGGAAACGGTAGACGCAATTAAGGAATTTTGGCGAGCTTATGGGAATATCGTGATTATGGTTGTAGTTGCGGTCGTGGTTGGGTTCGGTGGCACCAAATGGTGGCAATACCATACGACGACCAAGGCTCAAGCGGCATCTGCGACATTTAATAAACTTGAAACAGCGGAAGCCGGGGACGAGGCAGATAAAGTAGGTGCCCTATCCCAAGAGCTGATAACTGAATATGGTGGAACTTACTACGCTGATCTGGCTCGACTGAACCTCGCAAAGGCTGTTAGTGACAATGGGGACTATCAGCAGGCGATTGATCTTGTTCGAGGCGTGATTGCTGACGATCGTGACGCGAGTTTGGTTTCGTTAGCAAAACTTCGTCTCGCCGCCCTCCATCTGATAATGGAGCAATATGATTTGGCAATGATTGCCCTAGATGGCGATGCTGGATCGTCCATGTCGGGTTTGTTTGCGGACATGCGTGGTGATATTTATGCAGCGCAGAAATTGAACAATGAAGCCCGAGCAGCTTATGAGGAGGCGCTTGATCGACTCCAAGATGGAAATCCATGGATCGATATCGTTCAAATCAAGATTGATAGTTTAGGTTCTCAGTGAGAATTTTTATTACCGGGGCAGTAATTTTATCGGTCCTTTTGACGGCCGCATGTGCCACGCAGCGCCGAGAGCCAGTAGATTTGCCCAAATTTGAGCAAAGAGTATCGCTTCAAAAAGTTTGGAATAAATCCTTGGGCGATCCACTTGGGGCAATATTGTCTCCTATCGTTGCAGGTGATCGAGTGTGCGGGGCTTCAGCTAAATCAATCTCATGTTTCAACGGGGAGACAGGCCACGAACTATTTGAAACTAAAATTAATGAGCAAATTTCCGGTGGCGTGGGTGCCGGGGATGAAGAAGTTTTTGTTGGTGGGGAAGATGGCGTAGTTACGTTGGTTGATGCTGGTGGTTCAGTAAAGTGGGAGTCGAACGTGCGTAATTCGGTCACGGGTATTCCATTAGCCGTTGGCGCTTTAGTTATTGTTCGAGACGTTCAGGGGAGATTGATAGCCTTAGATCGTGAAACAGGCATTTTAAAATGGGACTTTCAGGTGCCCAGTCAAAGTCTGGTTTTGCGTTCTAATCCGGGTTTGGCAGTTGGATTGAGAGAATCAATCGTAGCTGGATTTCATGGAGGTATCGCGATAAACCTTGAAAATGCTACGGGGGAGGAGCTGTGGGGCGTAAATGTTTCCATTCCTTCAGGCGATAATGACCTAGAGCGCATATCGGATGTTGTTGGAACCCCAATAGTTTTGGAACAAGCGGTCTGTATGGCGACGTTTCAAGGCAGGGCTGCTTGCTTTGATTTAGAAACGGGGCGGCAAAATTGGAGCGTTAAGGTTTCTGCAGTAGGTAGTTTAGGTTTTGATAATGACAAGGTTTTTGTGTCAGATTCAATCGGTCATATCCTAGCTTTAGATCGAAAAACCGGTGCTTTATTGTGGCGTAACGAATCGTTCCAATATCGCAACATATCAGGTCCTTCATCTCTCGGGCCTTGGGTAATGGTCGGAGACCTTGAAGGAGTAATTTCCCTATTAGACTCAACCGATGGTTCCTTCGCTGGAAGGGCTAAAACCGACGGCAGTCCCATTTTGACTAATCCACTGGTAATTGGAGATAAAGTCTTTGTTCAAACATCCGAGGGTAATTTGTATGCCTTCGGAATCGAATAATACCTTTGATTACGGGTTAATGGTCGTCGATTCTCGGCGCTAAATTTATGACGATGTCAAAAACAGTAGCACTTGTGGGCAGGCCCAATGTTGGGAAGTCGACATTATTCAATCGGTTAACTCGAACCAGAAATGCCATAGTTGGCAGTCAGCCAGGATTAACGCGAGATCGACACTACGGTATTGTAAAAACACAGCAGTCGAAGTTCATTGTTGTTGATACGGGTGGACTTGAGTTTGATAAAGATCTCACGCGAGGTGTTTTTGGTGAAATGGCCAAGCAAGCGGCGCAAGCGGTCGATGAAAGTGATTTAACTCTTTTTATTGTTGATTTGCGAGCAGGCCTTACCAATGAAGACCTGCGTATTGCTGAACAACTGCGCAAGTCTGGACGACCTATTTGGGTGATTGCAAACAAGGGAGAGGGTGCGCGCTTAAGTTTGGCTCTGGCTGAATTTTATGAGCTTGGATTAGGTGCGCTGCGCATAATCTCTGCTGCTCATGGTGATGGAATATCTGATCTCATCTCTGAGATTGAGCTTGAATTTCAATCAGACTTGGAAGAGGGTGAACTGGTTCAAGACCGTCTTGAAGACAGGCATCCGGTCATGGCAATTATTGGGAGACCTAACGTCGGAAAATCGACGTTGGTTAACTCGATCCTTGGTGAGGAAAGAGTTATTGCATTTGATCAGCCAGGGACAACACGAGACGCTATAGAGATTGAATTCCAGAGAGAGGGAAGAGATTACACAATTATTGATACTGCAGGAGTGCGTAAAAGAGGGAAGGTTAATGAGGTGATTGAGAAATTCTCCGTCATCAAAGCGCTCCAGGCGATGGAGGAGGCAAATGTCGTTGTTTTGGTAATTGATGGTACCGAGGGCGTATCAGATCAAGATGTGAACTTGGCTGCATTTGCGGTTGAGGCTGGAAGAGCGATGGTTGTGGTCATTAACAAGTGGGATCTCTGTGGTGAGGAGGCTAGGGAGGTTATCGACAGAACGTACCGACGTAAATTGCGATTTTTAGATTTTGCGAAAGTCCACCGCATTTCAGCAACGAAGGGTTCCGGCATTGCCGGTTTGTTGCGGTCAGTAGACAAAGCTTTTCAGTCTTCGAGAATGAATCTGCCTACACCGCAATTAACGCGCGTGCTGAAGACGGCGACTGAGCGTCAATCGCCTCCACGCAAGGGATACAATCGACCAAAACTACGTTATGCGCATCAAGGAGGCATCAATCCTCCCTTGGTTGTGATTCACGGCAATTCAACTGAGGGTGTGCCTGAGAGTTATCGGAGGTATTTAGAGAGTTCATTTACGACGGCTTTCAAACTTGAAGGGGCGCAGGTAAGGGTAATCTTTAAACAGGGTGATAATCCGTTTTCAAAAAGAAGTAACCCTTAACTTAATTGTTCTGTCATGTGTTGGAGTACAATTTGTTTCATTAACAGGAACAATCTATATCCTGCCTTGTCATACAACACGTTATAAGTAAACGTTAGGAGTCACAATGTCGACGAAGGGGCAAATGTTACAAGACCCATTTTTAAATGCGTTACGAAAAGAGCGAGTACAGGTTGCAATTTATCTCGTAAATGGGATTAAGCTCCAGGGGTACGTGGATTCATTTGATCAGTACGTGATACTTCTCAAAAACACCATTACTCAGATGGTGTACAAGCACGCTGTGTCGACGATTGTTCCATCTAAACAGGTGACCTTGTCAGCGGATGAGCCGGATTAAGTTTATTCTCTGTGGGTGGCGAGTGTGCTTTGCTGATGCAGAGGTGCCATGTAAGTATTCAAATCGTTTTAAAAATTCAGTCAAATGATGATCATGATTCGTGGATAAAGCGATAATCGTATGTATTGATTTTAGAGATCCGTCGTTTGAAGAGTCGGTCGAAGAGATCAGTCGGTTAGTTACAAGTGCTGGAGCAAAGGTCGTTCACATCCTCTCGGGGAAAAGAGATCGTCCAGACGCCGCGATGTATGCCGGTAAAGGTAAAATCGAGGAGCTCGCTCAGATTGTAACGGAGACTGAAGCTGATTTGGTGGTATTCAACCATGCAATCTCGCCGGTTCAGCAAAGAAATATTGAGCGTATTGTTAAATGCAGAACTCTGGACCGAACAAGCTTGATACTCGACATTTTCGCGCAACGTGCTAAAACGCATGAAGGGAAAGTTCAAGTTGAATTGGCTCAGCTGTCGCATCTGGCAACTCGGTTAGTTCGGGGTTGGACGCACTTGGAGCGGCAAAAAGGAGGGATTGGACTTCGAGGTCCGGGCGAGACTCAGCTAGAAACCGATCGTCGATTGTTGGGTTTTCGTGTTAAATCCTTAAAAAGCAAGTTGGAAGTCATTCAAAGGCAAAGGAAAACGCGACGCAGCAGTAGAAACAGAAGGGGCGTGATTAAAATTTCATTGGTTGGTTATACCAATGCGGGTAAGTCTAGCTTGTTTAATAGACTCACTAAAGCAAAAGCCTTCTCCGCAGATAAATTATTCGCGACTTTGGATACGACAACTCGTAAGCTTGCATATGTGAATCAAACTGAGTTTGTATTGTCAGATACCGTCGGTTTTGTTAGAGATCTGCCGCATTCTCTAGTAGAGGCATTTAAGGCCACGCTAGAGGAAACCGCTGACTCGGATTTTTTGTTTCACGTAGTTGATGCCTCGAGTCAATCGAGAGAATTTGAAATGGAACAAGTTCAAGCAGTCTTAAAGGAAATCGGGGCAGATAATGTGCCACAGATTACCATTTTTAATAAAATAGATCTTACCGACCTAAAGTCAGGAATTGATAGGTCTCCATGTGGTAACATTAACCAAGTAAGGTTAAGTGCAATAACTGGCGAGGGCGCCGCGAGCTTCCGAGATGTTTTCCCTGAACTTTTGCTCTGTTTGCAGCCAAATAACATCGTTGAAAAGACGCCCTCTGTCGTTGATTAATTAATTTCTCAATATATTTCTTACATACATCTACTGGAATTTAAGCTTATGGCAATGAATGACCCAAGATGGGGACAAAATAATAATGATGGCCCCCCCGATTTAGAAGAACTCTGGCGTCGGTTCAATAAACGTTTTGGTTCTTTCGGTCAAAAGGGTAATGGCTCAGGTGGTAATGGCTCGGGTGGTAATGAGTCGCCTGGTCCGCTGTCGCAAATTGGCGGCGGTATAGTGATTATTATCGCGTTGCTCATATGGGCAGCCAGTGGTATTTACATTGTAGACGCGAGTGAGCGAGGAGTTGTTTTTCGATTTGGTAAACATTTAGAAACGACGCAACCTGGACCGCATTGGCATATTCCATGGCCAGTTGGCAGTAAAGAAATTGTTAACGTCTCAGAGGTGAGAACCATTGAGGTCGGATATCGAAACAGTGCTCGAAATAAGGTGCCAAATGAAGCACTCATGTTGACGGATGATGAGAATATTGTTGATCTCCAGTTTGCTGTTCAATATGTGCGTACTAATCCCGAGGATTATCTCTTCTTTAATCGCAATCCAGATCAGGCCGTCAAGCAGGCGGGCGAATCTGCGATTAGAGAGATCGTGGGTAAAAGCAAAATGGATTTTGTGCTTCAGGAAGGTCGTGAAGAGTTAGCCGTTGACGCTCGTGATTTGATGCAATTGGTTCTTGACCGTTACCAAACTGGGATTACTGTGAGTCAGGTCACTATTCAGAATGCTCAGCCACCCGATCAAGTGCAGGCTTCATTCGATGATGCGGTGAAAGCCAAGCAAGACCAAGAGAGGCAAAAGAACGAAGGGCAAGCTTACTACAACGATATTGTGCCTAAAGCACAGGGCGCGGCCGCACGACTTGCACAAGAGGCTGAAGCTTATAGAGGTCGTGTTGTAGCTGCGGCAGAGGGTGAGGCAGCTCGATTCGAGAGCGTTTTGGCCGAGTATAATAAGGCACCAACAGTTACTCGAGAGCGTATCTATCTTGATACCATGCAATCGATATTTACGAACGCAACAAAGGTGTATATCGATCAGAAGGATAACAGCAACCTGTTGTTCCTCCCGCTAGACAAATTAATTGGTTCCGGATCTTCGCGAAACTCCAGCAGTTTTGATACCGGGATGGATCAAGTCAGCGACATTGATTCGGGAATTGGTGGGAATGATGAAGAAAGTAGGACTAGAAACGCATTTCGTGTTCGCGATAGGGAGGCAAGATGAGAGCTTCATTCACCGTACCAGTAGTTAGTATTGGTCTTTTGTTGTTGTTGGCGAGCATGTCACTTTTTACTGTAGATCAGCGGCAAAAGGCAATGATCTTTAGGCTTGGTGAAATTACCAGCATTAAGACGGAGCCAGGACTTTATTGGAAATTGCCTCTCGTTGAGAATGTCAGGCTCTTTGATGCCAGAACTCACACAGTTGACACGGATGAGCCTGAGCGGTTCTTGACATCTGAGAAGAAGAACGTATTGGTTGATTCGTTTATTAAGTGGAGAATATCTGATGTAAAGCAGTATTACATTAGTGTGGGTGGTGATGAACGTCGCGCTCGAGATCGCTTGAATAAGACGGTTAATGACAGCTTGAGGGCAGAGTTCGGCAAAAGAACTGTTTATCAAGTGATCTCTGGTGAGCGTGATGAAATTATGGAGCTCATGAGGGAGAAGGTAGACATTGATGCGCGGAAGATTGGTGTTGAAGTGCTTGATGTTCGTTTGAAACGTGTCGATTTGACGACGGAAATTAGTGACGCCGTTTATCGCAGGATGGAAGCGGAACGAAAAAGAGTTGCGAATGAATTGAGGTCGACTGGCTTTGCGGATTCTGAAAAGATACGAGCTGATGCTGACCGAGAGAGAGAGATTATCATTGCGGAGGCATATCGTGATGCTCAGAGAATTAAAGGTGAGGGAGATGCTACGGCCGCCTCTATTTATGCAACTGCATTTAAAAAAGATCCAGAGTTTTACTCTTTCTATAAGAGTATGGGTGCGTACAGAGAAACCTTTAATAATAAGAGCGACGTGTTAATTGTTGAGCCGGATTCTCCATTCTTCAAGCATATGAGATAAATTAGTCGTATGACGTGTTAATGCTGTCAGCGGCGGTGGTAAAAATAGAGTTTGATGAGTTTGGACGCTGCTGACATTACGACCGCAATTGCTTTGGTGCTCATAATAGAAGGTATGCTCCCGTTCTTGTCTCCGACAGTATGGCGGGATACGTTTGAAAGATTGGTTAGAATGTCGGACGGGCAAATTCGTTTTTTTGGTCTCTCGTCTATGCTCGTTGGTTTAGTAGTGCTTCTTTTTTTGTGTTAATGAAGCTGTGTGAGACCTCAAGATAGAATTAAATAGGCAAAAGTCATGCATCCAAAGTGGTTGCTTCCAGAGTTTGTGGATGATGTGCTTCCGCAGGAAGCGCAAAGAGTAGAGCTGATCAGGCGGACGATCTTGGATCTGTTCGCGGGCTACGGCTACGAGCTGGTTTCGCCTCCGCTCATTGAATATTTGGAATCCCTTTTAACGGGATCCGGTAAGGATTTAGAATTACAGACATTTAAGTTGGTTGATCAAATGTCTGGAAAAACGTTAGGCATTAGGGCGGATGTTACGCCCCAAATTGCTCGTCTTGATTCCCATTTGTTAGGTGATGAGGGTGTAACTCGGCTGTGTTATGCCGATCGAGTTCTCAGAACTCGACCTATAGAGGGAGACATGAGTCGGGAGGTGGTTCAGATAGGCGCTGAACTATTCGGGTGCTCAGGGATTTTTGCTGATATTGAAATTAATCGACTCCTTATCCAAAGTATTCGATCAGTCGTTAAACGTTCGTTAACGCTAGACCTAGGCAGTGTATCCATCGCGCAGTCAGTGGCCAATTGGCTTGCCTTAAATCCTAAAGCATCGACTACTTTTTATGAAGGATTACAATCAAAGGATACAGCTAGCTTAAAGGAGTTCTCAAAAGATTTCGATGCTGAGGCACGAAAAGTCATTATGGCTTTGCCAACGCTCTACGGGGATTTTTCAGTCCTTGAAGTGGCCCGCACAGCACTTGCTAAAGTGCATGGCGCGGATCGAGGGATTGATGATTTAGAGAGCGTTTATCAGGCTGTTAAAGATGATGTCGATTACGTTGCTTTTGATCTTGCTGAGCTTCGCGGATTTAAATATCACAGCGGATTGGTTGTGGCTGTTTATGTAGAGGGCGACGCTACTCCTATTGCCAGAGGCGGACGGTATGATCACGTGGGGGAGGCCTTCGGTAGGTCGCGACCAGCTACTGGATTTACGATTGATTTGCGAAGGCTATCGGGCTGCGCGAGCGAACTCCTGAGGGAGGATTCGCAGCGAAAAATTTGGGCACCTTGCGTGCAAGATGCCCCTGATCTCAGAACGAAAATTGCAGAGTTACGGAAAGATGGAGATATCGTTGTGGAGGATATTTTGGGTCAATCTCTGGACTTAATTGGTAAAGGATATACTCACACTTTAGTGAAAAATGAACGTAGTTGGTCAGTCTTAGTAATTGACAGCAAAAAATAAAGTACGAATCAATAATAAATTTTTTTAAGGCATACATGGCAAAGAACGTTGTTGTTGTTGGGACTCAGTGGGGTGACGAAGGCAAAGGTAAGATAGTTGATTTGCTTACCGATCAAGTGGCTGGTGTGGTTCGATTTCAAGGCGGACACAATGCTGGTCATACACTAGTCATTAAAGGTCAAAAAACAGTTCTTCACCTCATCCCATCAGGGATTCTTAGGCCCGACATTCACTGTTTCATTGGTAATGGAGTGGTTGTGTCTCCAGAAGCTCTTATTGAAGAGATGACCATGCTGAAATCTGCTGGCGTTGATATTGATGGTCGTATTACCTTAAGTGAATCATGCCCAGTAATTCTGCCCTCACACATAGCGATTGATCAGGCTAGGGAGATCAGTAAAGGTGCTGGAAAAATTGGTACGACAGGTCGAGGTATTGGACCTGCATATGAAGATAAGGTCGCACGTCGAGGTCTTCGTATACATGATCTTTTCGACGAGCAGATTTTAAGTAAAAAACTACTATCTTTATTGGAATACCATAATTTTCTCCTTGATAAGCGCTATGGAGTTGCTACGCTCGAGCTATCAAACGTCCTGGAGAATTTGCTGGCAGCAGCTCATGTCCTTGAGCCAATGGTAGGAGATGTTTCCAAGATTCTGAACGAGGGACTAAAGTTAGGAAAAAATTACTTGTTTGAGGGCGCTCAGGGTGCACTTCTTGATATTGATCATGGAACCTATCCTTTTGTCACCTCCAGCAATTGTATCGCTGGGGCCGCGTCACTGGGGTCAGGGGTTGGCCCACACGCGTTGAACTATATACTCGGAATTACAAAAGCCTATACCACGCGTGTTGGCAGTGGGCCTTTCCCCACTGAGTTAAAAGATGAGATCGGCGCGTATATCGGTAAAGCAGGAGCCGAATTTGGAGCAACAACAGGTCGGCCGAGACGGTGTGGATGGTTTGACGCAGTGGCTATGAAGCGATCTGCTCAAATTAATGGCCTAAGTGGATTATGTATTACCAAACTTGATGTTTTAGATGGTTTAGAGGCGATTAAGATTTGTACTGGATACCAGACCGATGATGGGGTTGTTGAATTGTCCCCGCCTGGAGCTGATGCGTTATCTTTTTGCATCCCTGTGTATGAGGAAGTGGTTGGATGGGAGCAATCCACAGCCGGCGTAGTTTCTTGGGAAGATTTGCCTCAGAACGCTAGAGATTATCTTAAGCGCATAGAGAGTATTGTTGGGGTACCGATTGATATTGTATCGACCGGCCCTGATCGGGAAGAAACAATCATTTTGAATCAGATTTTTTTCACGTGAAGGATAGTTGATATCCGTCAACGACAGCTGCACCTTTTGGTGCCCGAAAGAGGACTCGAACCTCCACAGTGTTGCCACTACCAGGACCTGAACCTGACGCGTCTACCAATTCCGCCATCCGGGCTACGAGGCGTGACTCTAGCTAGCTGTCATTAGCCTGTCAATTTATTTAATCATTCCGAGGTAAAACTTTGGTAAAAAGAAAACGAGCAAGTCTAACGACTGCTGCTCAGAGTAGTTCTAGAAAAGTGAAGAAAAGTGGTCGGGACTTCTCGCGGAAGCGATCCCGCAACGAAGAGTTCTTCCCAGACCCCCTACAGCGACAAATTTTATGTGCGCTGGTGGACCCTGCTGAGAGTGGTGTGTCGGTCTCTGACATTTATGAGCAATGCCGATCAGCCGGGTACAAGAAATCGAGTGTTCAGCAAAAACTTAACGAATTAGAACGCAATAAATTTCTAGTGATTGGAAGTGATGCTGAGGTTCTAGAAGGACCTTTGTTTCATGTGGCTTCAGGTTCGGTTGAGTTACATCGAGATGGCTTTGGGTTTTTTGTGCACGATGGCGAGGGGGATTGGTATATCAGGTCATCTGACGCTCGTGGCATATTGAATGGCGACCGAATGGTTGTGCTAAGAATACCGAACTCTAGTCCTGATCGTGCACCTTTTGCGGTTCCTTTAGTACTGACGCAACAAGGGTCGCGCCGCATCATATTAATTGTTGAGGAACGTAAAACCAAACTGGTAACACGTGTGCTGGCCGACGAAATAAAAGATCAGGTTCATCTGGCCGAAGAAGTGTTACTCACAGCTTTTCTTGGTGACGTGATCGTGGCCGAATTAGGGCATTTTGATGTGCAATCTGAAGCCTGGTCGGCGACCATGATTCAGAGTCTAGGAAATATAAATGATCCGGGTATTGAAGTCTCGATATCGTTGCATAAATTCGGTATTCCAGGTCATCGGGACGAATCGCTCGACCCTGAAGTCGCTGCTATTCCAGAAATGGTTGATGAAGCAAGTCTATCCAGTCGGGTTGATTTAAGGGGCCTTCCATTTGTTACGATTGATGGCCCAGATGCCAAAGACTTTGACGATGCGGTTTATGTGGAACGTCGTGATGAGGGTTACCTCTTGTATGTGGCGATCGCGGATGTTTCTCACTATGTCAAGCAACGAAGTTTGATTGATCAGGATGCCAGCAAACGAAGCACGAGTGTTTATTTTCCAAGATTGGTTTGCCCCATGCTCCCGGAAGAATTATCTTCTGGGATTTGTTCTCTCAAGCCGGATCAAGACCGGCTGGTTGTTGCAGTTAAGATTGAGCTTGATAACGAGGCAAGAGTGGTCGAGTCTCAGTTTCTACTCGGGGTCATCCACTCGAAAAAAAGACTGACTTATAGAGAGGTTGATGTGCTATTGGATGAGGCTCAATCTGGGACTGAAGCTCACTTGCCGTCAGGCACTTTTGATAGCTTGATTAATCTCAAAGTACTCACGCAGGCTCTCCTTAAAAATAGACATGGTAGAGGCGCGCTTGAAATTAATGCTCGCGAATCGGGGTTTGTGTTTGATGACTCAGGTCAAGTGTCAGCGATACAGACACAAGAGCGGTTTTTTTCCAGCAAGATGATTGAAGAAGCCATGCTTTGCGCCAATGTCGCAGCTGCTGAGTTTCTCAAAGCTAATAAAGAGCCTTTTTTATATAGAGCTCATCCCGAACCAGATTCAGCCAAAATAGCTAAATTAGCGGAGTTTTTAATTAGCCTTGATTTCGAGCTAAAAATTGCGGCCCGCCCTACACCATCTGACTTTTTGGCAATTTTGGAAGCAAGCCGTGATCATCCGGCGGGAGAGTCAATTCAAAATGCGGTGTTGCGAACGATGAACCAGGCGCGCTATACGCCGACGCCTACAGGTCATTTTGGTTTAGCCTATCAAAGCTATGCTCATTTCACCTCTCCGATTAGAAGATATCCAGATTTAATGGTGCATCGTGCGATTAAAACTCAATTGGGGCATCCTCATGAGAGGGTTACTGATATAGAGAAATTAGGGGAGCATTGTTCTTCGAACGAACGCAAGGTAGAGGAGGCTGTTCGCTGGACACACGGCTGGTTAAATGCAACTGTCGCTGGTAGGTGTATCGGAGAAGAATACGCTGGTCGTGTAGTCAGCGTCGCTTCATTTGGTTGTTTCATTTTCTTGGATGATCTTTGTCTCGAGGGGTTGCTGCACGTTTCAGAGTTGGGCAACGAATTTTTTAACTTAGATGACGGATCCGTATCATTTACAGGCAGTGAGACAGGGGCGACCTATCGACTTGGTGATAGTGTCCCGGTTTATATCAGTGAGGCTAATGTTGAGACCGGGCGCGTGACTTTGAAGCGTGCTCATCAAAAAAAGGGTAGACGTCATGTCCGTTAAGGGAGATTCTCGTATTTTTGGTTTTCATGCGGTGTTTGCGAGGTTGAGGCATAGTCCTGCGACAATCAGTGAAGTCTTTATTGATCGCAAGAGAAGGGATGCCCGGATTCGTAAGTTAGAGGAGAGGCTAAATGAGGCAAATGTTAAAACGTTACGCTGTGATGTGGAGCGTCTAAATAACATGTTGCCTGGTGTGTCGCACCAGGGAGTTGTGGCTTCGGTTACTGTTGATCAAACTGTCGTGAGCCTTGAGGATTTAATTGCCGGACCATCTGACGCTCAACTTTTCGTGGTTCTTGATGGGGTTACCGACCCTAGGAATTTGGGTGCGATCATGCGTTCAGCATGTGCTTTTGGGGCGGCTGCGATCATTGTGCCAAAAGATCGTTCGGTTGGAATTACAGATGTTGTCGAAAAGGTAGCCAGTGGTGCGGCGGGGATAATCCCTCTAATCAGTGTGACGAACTTGGCTAGGTCCTTGCGTTTACTTAAGGAAGCGGATTTTTGGATTGTGGGTACCGATGGCGAGGCTGAGGAGTCGATTAGGGACTTCAGCTTTACAAGCCGAACTGTTCTCGTTTTTGGCGCGGAGGGGTCTGGAGCTAGAAGGCTTACCAAGGAAACGTGTGATCATTTGGTTTCTATTCCCATAACGGAAGTTATTGAGAGTCTTAATGTCGCGGTATCGGTAGGTATATGTTTATATGAGGCCACGAGACTGAAGTCTTGATTTTAAGCGGGTGATAGGGCTAAAAGAGCCTATATTCGTGATTTTCTGAGAATTTTAATATATAATTCTCACTATCAGAAATGGCCTGTAAGGCTATGGATGAAATTCGCACATTCGATTTGTTCGGGTGCTCAGTTAATGAGTTCCGTCGAATGGAGGCATAACCCAAACAGGAGTAGAAATGTCAGTCACAATGCGTGAAATGTTAGACGCGGGAGTTCACTTTGGTCATCAAACCAAATTTTGGAACCCGAAAATGGCCCCATTTATCTTCGGCCATAGAAACAAAATTCATATCGTCAATTTAGAGAAAACCTTAGCGATGTTCCGCGAAGCGTCTAATTACGCGCAGCAATTATCGGCAAATAAGGGAAAAATTCTTTTTGTTGGAACGAAACGTCAAGCGCGAGATATCATTAAAGAAGAAGCGCTTCGAGCGGGAGCTCCTTTTGTAAATCACCGCTGGTTGGGTGGTATGTTGACTAACTATAAAACGGTGAAGCAGTCCACGAAGCGTTTAAAAGACATGGAAGCCTTAATGGCAGACGGAGCTGATGAGCGCATGTCTAAGAAAGAAAGTTTGTTCTATCAACGTGAAATCGAAAAGTTAGACAAAAGCCTGGGTGGTATTAAGGATATGCCGTCTTTACCGGATGCTTTGTTTATCGTAGATGTTGGCTATCAAAAAATCGCAGTTGAGGAAGCAACCAAGCTTGGTATACCAATTATCGGTGTTGTGGATACAAATCACTCGCCTGTGGGTATTGATTACGTTATTCCTGGTAACGATGACGCAAACAAAGCGATCCAATTGTACGCAAGGGGTATTGCCGACGCGATATTGGCAGGTCGTGAACAATCTTTGGCTGAGATAGCTGCTGAGCAAGGTGTTGAGGCTGAGGGTGTTGAGCCCAAGCAGGAGAGCTAACGTTCTCTAAGGGGCAATACTGGGGGCATCAGCCCCCATATTTTTATCTTTTTTCAGTGAGTTCAGTCGATATAACTGTGAACTAACAAGATTTTGTGGTTGAACGAATGAATAACGTATGAGGGAGCTAACACGATGACGCAGATTACTGCGAGTTTAGTAAAAGAACTTAGAGAAAGAACTGGTCTGGGGATGATGGAGTGTAAAAAAGCACTCACAGAGACAGAGGGCGACCTAGTTAAGGCCGAAGATTTAATGCGCATCAAAGGTGGCTCTAAAGCTAACAAGGTGTCTGGTCGAATTGCGGCTGAGGGCGCCATTGCGATATCTATTAGTGCTGACGCAAAGCAAGGTGCGATAGTCGAGGTGAATTGTGAGACTGACTTTGTAGGCAAAGATGAAAGTTTTCTTAAGTTCATCAACAATGTGGCCGAAGTCGTGAACTTAACTAATGAAACCGACATTGCTGCCATCTCTAATCAGAAGCTTCCTCAAGGTGAAACCATTGAAGAGGTGAGGCAGTCTTTGATTATGAAGTTGGGTGAAAATATTTCTCTCAGGAGAGCGAGAAAGTTCGATGCTAAAGGATCGCTCGCGTTTTATTTGCATGGGAACAGAATTGGTGCACTGGTTGATGTCGTTAATGGTTCCCCGGAACTTGGTAAGGATTTAGCGATGCACATAGCTGCAGTAAAGCCGGTTGCACTCTCGTCTAAAGATATAGACGCTAATGTGTTGGATAGAGAACGTGAAATCGCGAAGGCAAGAGCAATTGAGTCTGGAAAGCCTGAGAACATTGTCGAGAAAATTGTCGAGGGAAGCGTTCAAAAGTATTTGTCAGAAGTTACCCTTTATGGACAAGTCTTTGTGAAGGACGATAAGAAGTCAGTCGAAAAATTACTCAATGAGACCCAATCGAGCGTTGATTCATTCGCTTTATTTGTCGTGGGTGAGGGTATTGAGAAAAAGGTTGATGACTTTGCGGCTGAGGTGGCTGCTCAGATGGCGAATAAGTCTTAACCAGTGCGATGAAAATCTCTAAGGATCTTAAGTTTAAGCGAATTCTGGTTAAACTCTCTGGAGAAGCCCTTATGGGCGAGGATTCGTACGGAGTTAATCGCATCACTATAGACCGTATCGTTTCTGAATTAGTCGAGGTGTCAAAGCTTGGTGTCCAAATGGCTATTGTCATTGGAGGCGGTAATATTTTTCGTGGTGTCGCTCCAGCCGCGTCAGGTATGGATCGTGCGACTGCAGATTATATGGGTATGCTGGCAACGGTGATGAATGCACTTGCTTTGCAGGACGCCTTCAAAAGGTTTAGTACGAAAAGTCGAGTCGTCTCAGCGCTAAATATAGAACAAGTCGCTGAGCCTTATGTGCGGGGAAAATCTATACGCTATCTTGAGCAAGGGCAGATTGTAATATTTGCTGCTGGCACTGGAAATCCATTTTTTACGACAGATACGGCAGCGGCACTTAGAGGTATGGAAATGAATGTAGATATTGTATTTAAAGCCACTAAAGTAGACGGCGTGTACTCAGATGACCCTCTGAAAAATGTCAATGCTACTAGGTATGAAGATATTCATTTCGATGAGGCAATTGAGAAGAAATTGAAAGTCATGGACGCTACGGCGCTCACCCTGTGTCGCGATCAAAAGCTACCTCTATGTGTTTTTAGTATCTTGAAGCCGGGGGCCTTAAAGAATGCTGTGATGGGTGGCAAAGAAGGCACACTCGTCCACGATTGATGAAATAAAGGGAACGAAATGTCTGATGTTTCGATTGTATTGAGTGAGGCGCTAGAGAGAATGGGAAAATCTCTAGACGTATTGAAATTAGATCTGCAGAAGATCCGGACGGGGCGCTGTCTCTTATACACATCTGACGCTGCCGACGAATAGAGAGGTGTAGATC
>CAJXPC010000006.1 GCA_913057845.1 uncultured Pseudomonadota bacterium | reverse complement strand
ACCATCGCACTTGTTTTTCATTTTCCTCGGGAAAGATCGAGCATGTTGTGTACAACAATTTACCACCCTTAGCCAAAACCTTCCAGGCTGCGCGCATCAATGCACGTTGTTGGCGAACAAAACTATCTATGTCTGTTTCTCTTCTCAGCCACTTGACGTCCGGATGTCGGCGCACGACTCCGGAGGCGCTGCAAGGAGCATCCAACAAAACCCGATCATAAACCTCAGCATCCCACCAACTTTCTATATTGGTCGCATCGGCCACTTGTGTCTTGGCAGTCAAATCAAGTCTGAGTAAGTTCTCTTCTACTCTCAACAACCTTGTCGCATCTTTATCGAGCGCCGTTAGATGTACGTCCTCTAACTCAAGTATATGACATGCCTTTCCTCCTGGCGCCGAGCACGCATCAAGCACCTTGTGTCCTGGTTGTAAATCTAATCGGCTTGCTGTTGTTTGAGCGCCCACGTCCTGAACAGACACTAATCCATCAAAAAATCCTGGTATCTGATGTACCGAAACGGGCTCATTTAAAATTACTGCCGCGTTTGCAGTAATGTTTTCTGGTAGCCGCCAGCTCACTTGTTGCTGTTCTAATGTTTTCAAATATTGCTCTAGTGAAATACGACGCGTATTCACTCGAAGCGCTAGGTTCGGGTGTTGCAAGCTGGATGCAAAGATCATTGCCGCTTGGTCAGGATATTCTCGACGCAACTTTTCTATCCACCACGCTTGGTGCTGCAAGCTTGCGGCATCATTTTTAGCAGCAGCCGCTCTAATATCCCCACATTGCCTGAGATAATTACGAAGAACGCCGTTGACTAAACCTGACAGCTTTGTAAATCCCAGTTGCTTCGCCGCGGAAACGGAGGCATTCACCACCGCATGATCAGCCGCTCGGGTGAATTCAATCAGATAAATCGCAACGAGGAGCAAATTCACAAGACCATTTGGCCTCTTCGTAACCAGTTGATCAAGTGAAAACTCAAGATAACCTAAGTAGCGCAGGGCACCGTAAACCGTATTTTTTACCGCCGCTTGGTCGCCCCGTGAACTTATTTTCCCCATTTCTTGAGGGAAAACCGTCTTGAGACTTTGGCCCAACTTGACCCTTGTGACACACGCCTGAGCGACAAGTTGAATATCAATCATGATTCAAAGTTATTTAAATTCATGACCAACCTTCAAGCCAAAGGCTCTGGCATATTCGGCCGCTGATGATTTTTTTCCGCCCGGCCTTTGAATCACGCGGACTTTTAGCGCTCCTCTCTTGCAGGCAACAACAAATCCATCTTGCGCTAGCTCAATCACTGTACCTGGTTCACTTTGTGAGTTTCTTTGATCTAGAGCTATAGTTTCCCAAATTTTAATTCGACTCTCTCCCCAAAAAGTATGCGCGCCCGGCACTGGATCCATAGCCCGCACCAATCGGTCTATTTCTGAACTAGTGGCCGTCCAATCGATCAAAGCGTCATCATTATTTATTTTGTGTGCATACGTAACATGGGAGCCCGCCTGTTGAACGACCGGTATGCGGCCATCCAAATCAGACAGCGTGTGGATGAGAGCCTCGGCGCCAAGGTCCGCCAGGGTGTTGTGTAATGACTTAGCGGTATCATTAGCCACGATCGGGATGCGGCGTTCACAAAAGACAGGCCCAGTATCTAGACCCTCCTCCATTTGCATGATACAGACGCCGGTTTCTTTATCCCCAGCCATGATCGCTCGCTGAATCGGTGCGGCCCCTCTCCACCGCGGCAACAATGATGCGTGCACATTAATGCACCCAAAGGGGAAAGCGATAAGGATTTCTTTTGGCACAATCTGTCCAAATGCCACAACAATCATTAAGTCCGCACGCGTCTGCCGAACCCTATCAAGCACTCCTGGAGATTTTAAATTCGCGGGCTGATACGCTTCGATACCCAGACCAATGGCAGTTTTTTTGACCTCGCTAGGCGTCATTGACATGCCGCGCCCGGCGCGACGGTCGGGTTGCGTTATGACTAAAGGTATTTTATGTCCGCTTGCTATAAGGGCTTTGAGACTGACCGCCGAGAATGCAGGTGTGCCTGCAAAAATGATATTCATGTCAACTCTTGGTGGTCGAGGCCTTTTTGCTGCTTTCTTAACTTTTTAATAATCCGCTCTTGCTTAAGTCGAGACAAATATTCAACAAAAACCTTCCCATCTAAGTGGTCGATTTCATGTTGAATACAGACCGCAAGCATCCCATCAGCCTCTAAATCAAATTCTTTTCCTGCTTTGTCTAAAGCTCGAAGTTCGACCCACTCTGACCGCTCTATTCGATCAAAAATACCAGGGACGCTCAAACAGCCTTCTTCAAAAATAATAGCACCCTCTTTCGATCGAATTTCTGGGTTTATTAAGACCAAGAGTTCGTCTCTTGCTTCAGAAATATCAATCACAATAACTCGCTCTTGCACATTAACTTGAGTAGCAGCGAGCCCGATGCCCGACGCAGCATACATGGTTTCAGCCATGTCTTCGACGAGGTGACGGATCTTATCTCCAACAGCAGTTACTGGTTTTGCTGGGATGTGCAGTCTTTCATCAGGATATTGCAATATGTTCAAAATGCTCATTTATTTCGTGAATTGTTTTAATAATAAAAGGTACGCTTCTAACTCGATATTTTAACAAAATCGTTACTGTGATTAGATTCTATTTAAGTTTAAATCCAAAAGTTTGTATCCGACCAATTTAAATCTGGGTTTATTTTTTCCCTACATATTGACTCTAAGTTTACGATAGGACATCCTCTTAACGACAGCTGAAGATATCGTTTAGGTCCGATCAGTGGGAACTTCCTAAACGATCCAACAACTAAGGATTCATATGTTCGACATACTATTTTATCTCGTCGAGAATTTTTTCCCGCACGGCACGCTTCCAGATAACGAAACAATCTCTCGAAAACTGTCTGATGCTGGCTTCGAAGATGAAGATATCTCCGAAGTTCTAGGATGGCTACGTGGGTTTAGCTCTTTTGAGGATCCTAATGCCTATCGAGGAAGCCTAGAAACAATTGACGGGTTTCGGGTTTTTTCTCCCGAGGAAATTCACGGACTTTCAACAAAAGCGCGCGGATTCTTAACGTTTTTAGTCGAATCCCACCTAATTACGGCAAGTCAGCGAGAAATAATCATTGAGCGGGTCATTGCCCTATCCGAGGCCCAAGTAGGGGTTGATGAAATCAAACTGATCGTATTGCTCGCCTTGTGGCACGAACAAGAATCCATAGACGGTATGATGCTAGAACTATTGGCTGCTCGAGACGAATCCAGCCTGCAATAAATGCTATCAAGTTGGCGTAAACCGTTAACTCTTGTATGATCCTGCCAAAATCTCATCGGTAAATCATGGCTCAAAATCTCCTAATAGTCGAATCTCCATCGAAAGCAAGCACTCTTAAAAAGTATTTGGGAGACACGTTTGACATCCTCGCATCTTATGGCCACGTCAGAGACCTTCGGGCCAAAGAAGGAGCTGTCAACACAGATAATGGCTTCACGCTTGATTACGAACTGGTCGCTCGAAACAAAAAACACCTCGATGCGATCACAAAAGCCGTTAAACAGGCAGATACCATTTTTCTGGCGACCGATCCCGATAGAGAGGGAGAGGCGATAGCTTGGCATCTTGCGGAAATACTTCACAGTAAGAAACTGCTAAAAGGCAAGAATCTTAAACGAGTCGTCTTCTATGAAATAACAGAATCTGCCGTACAAGAGGCCATCAACAAGCCCCGAGATATTGCGATGCCGCTAGTCAATGCGCAACAAGCCAGACGAGCGCTAGACCACCTAGTCGGATTTAATTTATCTCCAATTTTATGGCGAAAAATCGCGAGAAACTTGTCCGCCGGCAGAGTGCAAAGTCCAGCTCTGCGCCTAATTGTTGAGCGAGAACAAGAAATAGAACAATTCGATAATGAAGAATATTGGTCTATCCACCTCAAAACAGCCAAGGGAAAACAATCCTTTGAAGCAAAACTAGCAAGCTTTAAAGATACAAAGGTCGAACAGTTTTCGTTCCGAACGGAAAATGAACAGCTGGCGATAATCGAAGAAATAAGAAATAATTCAAACAACGTATTGACGGTTTCTAGAATTTCTCGTAAACCTCGGTCACGATCCCCTGCTGCACCTTTCACGACATCGACACTACAACAAGAAGCAGTGCGGAAGCTCGGGCTAACGGCTAGATCTACCATGAGTGCCGCACAGCAGCTCTACGAAGGTATCGGTATCGGCGGGTCTATTGAAGGCCTAATCACCTATATGCGTACAGACTCAATGGCACTATCGGGCGAGGCGATCAATGACATCAGAAAATACGTCTCTACCAATTTTTCGGCCGATTACCTTCCAGCAAAACCTGTTGTCTACAAGACAAAATCAAAAAATGCTCAAGAAGCTCATGAGGCAATACGTCCGACATCAATCAGTCGTACGCCAGAATCTTTAAAACCATTTCTTCGCCCCGATCAAGCAGCCCTTTATGAAATGATTTGGAAACGAACCGTCGCCTCACAAATGGCGGCGGCTAAATTTGACACAACAAGCGTTGACTTAGAAACAAAACCAACTGGAACCCTATTCCGTGCAAATGGGCAAATATTGGTTTTCCCTGGATTTATGTCGGTTTATCTAGAGGGCGCAGACGACGCTGTGGTTGAAAGCGAATCTAAGCTACCCGAGCTTTCCGAAAAGGATGTGCTGTCCATAGAAGATATTTTTGGCGAACAACACTTTACCCAGCCACCACCACGTTATTCTGAAGCCAGTATAGTCAAAATACTGGAAGAATACGGTATTGGCAGGCCGTCAACTTATGCGAATATCATCTCGACCCTTGTAGAGAGAGGTTATGCTGTTTTAGACAAAAAACGATTTATCCCCACAGATGTCGGACGCATTGTTAATAATTTTTTAACTACTCATTTCGATACTTATTTAGATTATAGTTTTACGGCTGATCTCGAAGCTGAATTAGACGAGGTCTCTAACGGAAAACTTGATTGGGTCAAAGTCATAGGCAAATTTTGGAAATCTTTCTCCGAACAGATTGAAATGAAGTCTGGAGCAAGCAGAGGTATTCCGCTACCCGGGGCTGAAAATCCGATTCGCGCCTGGAAAGAATTTTCAAGACAAATTACAACGACGGATTGGGTCGAAAATAAAAAACCTGAAGACTGCCCAAAATGCTCTAGTCCTGTTCTTCTTCAGAACAGCTCGAGAGGACTCTTTGTCGGTTGTAGCGGTTATCCAAAATGTGACTTCACGGAACCATTCGGCACGGGACCGATTCAAAAAGAACCTCTTTTGCTTGGCCAAGACCCAGACTCTTCAAAATCTATTTTCCTGCTAAGCGGGCCTTACGGGCCATACGTACAAATTGGAGAAACGCCTCCCCAAGGATCAAAGGAAAAGAAACCTAAGCGCGGTACTTGGCCAAAAGATGCTCCCTTTCCTTTTGAGGCTAGCGAGGAGGCTTTTGCAACGGCACTCAAGGCACTAAGCCTGCCAAGAAATATCGGACTGCATCCCGAAACACAGAAGCCTGTAGAGGCAAATATCGGGCGTTTCGGGCCTTATCTAAAGCATGATGGCGGCTTCAAATCGATACCCAAGACTGACAGCGTTTACGATGTTGCCTTAGACAGAGCGGTCGAGCTTCTCGCGCAAAAAGGAACATCTAGCGGAAGAGCATTAGGTGATCACCCGACCGACAAAAAGCCTATCTCGGTTAGAAGTGGCCGTTATGGGCCATACGTCAAATATGGTTCTGTCAATGCGACCATTCCAAAAGACCTAGACCCGGATACCATCACGCTTGACGAAGCGGTTATATTAATCAACCAGAAACTGGAAAAGTCGCCGCAAAAAGCAACCAAAAAAGCTACAGCGAAGAAACCAGCAGCGAAGAAACCAGCAGCGAAGAAACCAGCAGCGAAGAAACCCTAAACGTCTAGATTTCTAGCGCGCAGGGCGTTAGCCTCAATAAACGCCCTTCTGGGCTCAACCAAATCGCCCATTAACGTCGTAAAAATAGCATCTGCTGCTATAGCATCCTCTACTCTGGTTTTTAGTAAAATTCGAGCTGAGGGGTCCATTGTTGTTTCCCATAACTGATCTGGATTCATTTCTCCCAAACCTTTATAACGCTGCACACCTATATTTCGTTTTGCGTCCTCAAGCAACCAATCTAAAACTTCTTTAAAGCTGTTTGCTATATGTTCCCGCTCTTTTCTTCGGACAATTGTTCCTTCTGTAAAAAGATCTGCGGTAAGTTTTGATGTGGAGACCAACTGCCGATATTCTCCACTTGAAACAAAGTCTTCATCTATTAACGTTTCATATTCATTGCCATGAGTAAGGCGGACAATTTTAATGGAGTAATTCGGTAGACCACCCTCTTCTAATATTGAGTTATCGACTAACTCTACACGTTGGCCCTGAAGCGACCCGGATATTTTATTTATAGTTTCTGTGGCCTCTTCAGCGCTCCCCAGATGAATTTCTAGACCATTAAGCACCGCGTCTAGCATTGTTCGATCATATCTGTAACTCAGTCGGTCTACGATCGCTTCCGCTGCAATATAAGATCGAGCAATTTCCGCGATTGCCTCTATAGAAATAGTTTCACCGTCTTTGCCAATAACTTCAGCATCTTTGAGCGCTACTGTTAAGGTGTAGTCTTTAAGTTCTGGGTCGTCTTTTAAATATTGTTCATTCTTGCCTAGCTTTACTTTATATAACGGGGGTTGCGCGATATAGATGTGGCCACCCTCTACCAGTTCCGGCATTTGTCGATAGAAAAAGGTCAACAACAACGTTCTAATGTGTGACCCGTCAACATCAGCATCAGTCATGATGATAATGCGGTGGTATCGAAGCTTACTCGGATCGTAGTCGTCTTTTCCAATTCCCGTACCCAAGGCAGTAATTAATGAGGTTATTTCTGTAGACGATATTAATTTCTCGAATCTTGCTTTTTCTACATTTAATATTTTTCCCTTGAGCGGTAATATCGCCTGAAACTTACGATCTCTACCCTGTTTTGCGGAGCCGCCAGCCGAATCGCCCTCGACCAAATAAATTTCTGAGAGTGCCGGATCTTTTTCCTGACAATCTGCTAATTTGCCAGGTAACCCGAGGCCATCTAAAATCCCTTTTCTTCGCGTCAATTCTCGCGCTTTTCGTGCTGCTTCTCGCGCTCTTGCCGAATCAACAATTTTTCCTACTACGGTTTTGGCTTCAACTGGATTTTCTAATAACCAATCTGTTAGTCCTTGAGAAATTGCTTTCTCTACAACGGGTCTACATTCTGGTGACACCAGCTTGTCTTTTGTTTGTGACGAGAATTTTGGATCAGGTATTTTAACAGAGAGCACACAGGTTATACCCTCTCTCATGTCTTCTCCTGTTGTTTCTACTTTTGCTTTTTTTGCGAAGTCGTTAGCTTCAATATATTGGTTCAGCGTCCTCGTCATGGCGGTTTTCAGGGCGGCTAAATGTGTGCCTCCATCTCGTTGTGGGATGTTATTAGTGAAACATAAAACTTGTTCTTGGTAGGAATCATTCCATTGAATTGATGCTTCCGCAGTAATACCATCTGCCTCGAAACTTGTATGAAAAATATTTTTATGTAACACGCTTTTGTTTTTATTGATGTATTCCACAAAACCACTTACGCCGCCCTCATAACTAAACAGTTCGTTTCTTCCGGTTTTTTCATCATTAAGTTTAATTTTTACCCCATTATTTAAAAACGAGAGTTCCCTCAGTCGTTTGGCTAAAATTTCATAATGAAATTCAACGCTTCCAAAAACCTCAGTACTTGCTAAAAAATAGATTTTTGTTCCGGTTTTTTGACTCGTACCAATTTGTTTTAGCGGACTATCGGGCGCGCCGTCTGAGAAAGACATTTCGTGTTCGAACCCATCTCGACATATTGTGAGTGTTAACTTTGTTGAAAGGGCATTAACGACAGACACACCGACGCCATGAAGACCACCTGAGATCTTGTAAGAATTACTATCAAATTTTCCACCGGCGTGTAGTACTGTCATTACAATTTCCGGCGTAGAGCGGCCCTCTTCATCTTCTGGGTGAACGTCTGTGGGTATCCCACGACCATTGTCTATGACTGAAACACCACCATCTGCATGTATCGTGATGTTGATCTCATCGCAATGTCCAGCCAGAGCCTCATCAATGGAATTGTCAACAACCTCAAATACCATGTGATGTAATCCTGTGCCATCACTGGTGTCGCCAATATACATTCCTGGCCTTTTTCTTACTGCCTCTAGACCTTTAAGAACTTTAATGCTACCTGCTGAATATTCTTCTTGTTCTGCCATTCGTTTTTCCTAAATCCTCATTGGCATGACAACATATTGAAATGTACTATCTTCTTTTATGGTCATGAGCATGCTGCTGTTAGAATCCCCTAAAATACAATTGATATCTTGGACAGTGACGTTACTCAAGCAGTCCAATAAATAATTAACATTAAAACCTATATCTAGGGGCTCACCGTCATAACTTACTTCTAATTCTTCTTCAGCTTCCTCTTGTTCACTATTTGAACAAATTATTTTTAGTAAATTTTTAGTTAATACCCAGCGCACACCTCTGAATTTCTCGTTGGACAAAATCGCGGCGCGTTGTAGCGCGCCTTGTAGCGTTTCTCTACCTAGTATTAATGTATTCGTCAACTCTGTAGGTATGACTCTTTTGTAGTCTGGGAATTTGCCATCTACTAATTTGGACACGAGTGTTACATTGCCAAATTTTATGGTTATTTGAGTATCCGTGATCCCTAGCTCTACCGTAGTGTCGCCATCGCCCAATAGTTTGACCAATTCTAGAACAGTTTTTCTTGGCAGTATGACTTCTCTCGACCCGGCATTTATTTTCAATTGCGTGGCCGCATGTGATAACCGATGGCCATCGGTTGCTACAAGGCGCATGGTATCGCCATCGAGCACTAATAAGAGGCCATTTAAGTAATACCTAATATCTTGCTGCGCCATAGCAAACTGTACTTTTTGCAACATATTTTTAAGTACTTTTTGTTCTAAAGTTACAACATCTATCGTTGCATTTTCTTTGGCTGCTATTAGCGGAAAATCTTTAGAGGGCAACGTTTGTAAATTAAATTTACTTTTACCGCTTTTAAGAATTGCTCTATTTTCTGAAGCTTCTAAAGTTATTTTAGTTTTATCGGGCAGTGCTCGGAGAATATCCAGTGTTTTCCGAGCTGATATGGTAAGAGTTTCGCCAGAATACGTTTGTTCTAGTGTCGCACTAGTCGCGATTTGTATTTCTAAATCGGTGCCTATAACCTCCAACGTGTTGCCATTGGCCTTTAAAAAAACGTTTGATAAAATTGGTAGTGTGTGGCGACGTTCCACGATGCCTGAAACCATCTGCAGTGGTTTTAACAATAAATCTTTATCAATATTTAATAGTTTCATATTAAACCTTAGTAGTAATAGTAGAGTCGGTCGCAGTTGTTTATAAGTAGTTCAAGTCTATGAGTGAATAGGCTTTTATGGCATTTAAAGTACGTTAATGATTAGTGTTTAGTATATGTAGTTTTTGTGAGCAAATGTTTTCGTTTTGTATATTTTCTAACTTATCAAAGAACCTTTCACGTGTTATCCACATGGTTATTAGGCGGTTGATCAACCACGTAGTATTTGGATTAGCGCATTAAAATCTCTCGTGATGTTGGTGTCAGTTGTTCGTAGCTCAGCTATTTTTCTACAGGCATGCAGTACTGTTGTATGGTCACGACCACCATATGCGTCCCCAATGTCTGGAAGACTGTGGTTGGTGAGCTCTTTTGATAGCGCCATAGCCATTTGTCTTGGTCTTGCTATAGACCGGGTTCTTTTTTTAGAGAACATATCTGATACTTTTAATTTGTAGTAATCAGCTACACATTTTTGTACTACATCAATGGTGATGAGCTGTGAGTTGCTAGCCAATAGGTCTTTTAGAGCCTCCTTAGCGAGTAGTACTGAAACCGGTTCTTTCGTGAAATTGGCATAAGCGCTTATTCGTTTAAGGGCTCCTTCTAATTCTCGGACATTTGATTGAATGTGAGTCGCCACAAAGAAGGCTACCTCTTCTGGTAAGGCGATAGACTCCATCTCAGCCTTTTTGAGCAAGATGGCTACGCGTAATTCGAGCTCTGGGGGCTCAATCGCGACAGTCAAACCAGAACCAAATCGGGAGACCAACCGATCTTCCATTCCAGAAATTTCTTTTGGAAAAGTGTCACAAGTCATGATGACTTGTTTCTTTGATTGCATTAAGGCATTGAACAAGTAAAAGAATTCCTCTTGAGTTCGAGCTTTTTTAGCAAAAAATTGAATATCATCGATCAGCAATAAATCTAGGGAGTGATAAAACCGTTTAAATTGCTCAAATGATTTATGTTGGTATGCATTCACAACATCGGTTACATATTTTTCCGCATGAATGTATAAAATTTTAGCGTTGGGTGTTTTGGTAGCGATGACGTTACCAATAGCCTGTATTAAATGTGTTTTACCAAGCCCGACCCCGCCATAGATAAATAATGGGTTATAAGCAACGGCTGGATTATCACAGACTTGAATTGCGGCGGCTCGAGCTAATTGGTTTCCACGGCCAGTAACGAAACTATCAAATGTATACGTAGCGTTAAGTAGAGGAGCGCGAACGGAACTCTTGATCTTATGTTCTGTTTCGGGCGGTGATGCCGCAGGCTCAACATTAATCAGCAAAGCTGCAGGATCTACTTTGACGGGCGCGGAAACTTTCAACGAGAATTTAATGGGCAGCGTGGCGCCGAGGATGTCTTTACCCAGCTGTCGGAAATCCTTTGAATAGTTGTCTCGAGCCCAAACGAGCAGAAAACGGTTGGGTGCAATGATTATAATTTCTTCTTCGTGAACCGAGCCATTTAGTGGTTGCACCCAGGTCTTGAACTGTTGCGCAGAGAGCACAGTTTTAAAGTGATCAAGACAGCCATCCCAAAAAGCATTCATTAAAATTTACGGGGCTAAAGACAAAAAACCCCATCTGACGCGAGATAGGGTGACGTGGATGATAGAGACAAACTCGACCCAACACGCATACTTCTAATTCTACCTTACCTGGGCGGACTTATCCACAGGGCTTATAGGTATAGGAAAAGTTGACAACAGAACCAAAAACCGTTGTAATGGCAGGCTTTTTTGATCTGTAGGTTACTTGGAGAACTTGGATGAAACGAACATATCAGCCGTCCAAAACTCGACGGAATAGGACGCACGGCTTTTTGGTGCGCATGAAATCACGCGGTGGTCGATCCGTCATTAATGCTAGACGGGCTAAGGGGAGGGCACGCCTAAGCGTGTGATTTCTAATAAGCTACCCAGAGCTTCGAGACTGTGTGGGGGCGCCAACTATACTGGGCGTTTCGAATTAAGGTTACGAAGCCGACACTTTATTTTACTTTCAAGAGAAAGTAGCACGCAGATAAGCCGGATTGGCGTGTCATTTTCTAAAAGATATGTGCCCTTATCTGTTGTTCGGTCTAGTGTTCGGAGACAGGTAAAAGAGCTGTTTAGAAAAAGTAGAGAACAAATAAAGTCTAGAGATGTCGTGGTTAGAGCTACGCAAAAAATACTAAAAACAGATTTGAAAGATGCCAAGGAGGAGCTTAAGCAGCTCTGGGAGCGGGTATTAAGATGAAACGTGTGCTCTTATTCATCATTCGGTGTTATCAATATTTGGTTTCACCGCTTTTGGCTCCCAGGTGCCGTTTCTCCCCCACCTGTTCCGAATATGTCAAAGAGTGCATTGTTCAATATGGGTGTGGGCTTGGGCTTGGGCTTGCCATAAAGCGTCTTTGTAAATGTCACCCATTCCACGCGGGTGGATTCGATCCCGTACCACATATATCACACGCTAAAAGGGAATCTTAATAATGGATAGCGCGCGCATCATCGCTACGGTCGTATTTGTAGGCTCACTTATTTTGCTAGGGGACGCTTGGTTAAAAAAAGATCAATCGTTGGTTGCTGAAACAACTGTAATTACAAGCCCAAAACAGACCATCTCAACGATCCCTCAGGCGACGATTAATGAAATAAGCGGTGGATCAGAAAACCAACCATCTTCAACCGGTGCCGCTGTAACGGCGGATTATATTCAGGTTACAACGGATGTTTTTTCCGCCAAGATTGATAGAGTAGGCGCCGGGATTAAAGAGTTGGTGCTAACCCAACATCACAGCAAAGATAGCAAAACAGAGGCATTAAAATTATTTGAAATAGAGGCCGGCAGAACGTATATCGCCGAAGGGGGCCTGATCGGCAAGGGCTTGCCAAATCACAATAGCTTATTCGAATCGGGGAAGAGTGAGTACTTGCTATCCGCGGGGAGTAAACAGTTAAGCGTCATTTTAATTTCGGATTCTGAAACGGCTCGTGTAGAGAAAATATATACGTTTCATCGGGGTTCTTATGCAATCGATATCGAATATAGAATAGAAAATAAAACAGATACCGTTATAACTCCCAACGCGTATTTCCAACTGCTGCGTGATGGTGGTGGGGCGGATGGAGATACTAAACTTCAACCTACGTATACCGGCGGCGCGGTATATTCAGACGAAACTAAGTTCACAAAAGTGGACTTCAAGGATATGGATCGATCGAAGGTTAAATATCCTAAAATAGCTGAAGATGGTTGGGTAGGTTTTGTGCAGCACTATTTTGTTGCCGCGTGGTTGCCGGAGCCCGAAAAAAGTCGAGAGAACTTCATGAGATCGTTGGGCAACAATCTTTACGCAATGGGATATGTCGAGGGCGTGACCGAAATTGCTAGAAAGAGCGTTGGGGCAGTGAGTACCCGCTTGTATGCTGGCCCGCAAGAACAAAAAGTTCTTAAAAGTTTGGCTCCAGGTTTAAATTTGGTCGTCGACTATGGCTGGCTAACAATCATAGCAAGCCCTTTATTTTGGTTATTATCCGCGCTACACGGTCTGGTTGGCAATTGGGGGTGGTCGATTGTTTTTCTTACCGTAATCATTAAGTTGGTGTTTTTCCCCTTATCTGCGGCTGGCTATAAGTCGATGGCTAAGATGCGGGTTATGGCGCCCCGACTTAAAGCGCTTAAGGAGACTTACGGGGACGACAAACCAAAATTTCAGCAAGCAATGATGGATCTTTACCGTAAAGAGAAAATTAATCCCCTGGGTGGATGTTTGCCCATTGTGATTCAAATCCCTTTCTTCATTGCGCTTTATTGGGTGTTGCTCGCGAGTGTGGAGTTGAGAGACGCCCCCTTTATTTTTTGGATAACCGATCTGTCAGCAAAGGATCCGTATTACGTGCTACCTGTTTTAATGGCGGCGAGTATGGTCATCCAATCGTGGCTCAGCCCAGCGCCACCAGACCCCATTCAAGCTAAAGTGATGAAGATAATGCCGTTAGTCTTCAGCATATTCTTTTTCTTTTTTGCCTCCGGCCTAGTGCTCTATTGGTTTGTGAATAACGTTTTGTCAATTACACAACAATGGACCATTACTCGGGCGATAGAGGGCAAAAAGCCCAACAATGTCAAACAGTGACACCATAGCAGCCATAGCGACTGGACCGGGCTCTGGGGGGATTGGTGTAGTTAGGGTTTCCGGGGCAAGGGTTCGGAAGATCGCTGAGCATATTTTAGGTGGGTTGCCTAAAACGAGAATGGCAACAACTCGGACGTTTAAGAATGCAGCGGGGGTGGCTATAGACGCGGGTATCGCAATTTTTTTTGAGGCCCCTAATTCCTATACAGGAGAAGATGTTTTAGAGCTCCAGGGGCATGGCGGCCCTGCTGTACTGCGACTTCTATTGCGGAGCTGCATTGACTCGGGTGCCAGGCTTGCTGAGCCGGGGGAGTTTACTCAGCGTGCATACCTAAATGACAAAATGGATTTGGTGCAGGCTGAAAGCGTTGCCGATTTGATAGGCGCGTCTTCAGCCGCTGCGGTATTAAGCGCGCACCGGTCGTTAAGCGGAGAGTTTTCCAGTCGTACTGTAGCGATAAAAGATGAATTAATTGAAATCCGCGTCTTTGTAGAGGCAGCGATTGATTTCTCCGATGAGGAGATTGATTTTTTAGAAGATCGTTTGGTGATGGACCGGATAAAAAGCATTTGTCAGAAATTAAAAACATTAAGAGGCTTGGCTTCGCAAGGTAATTTGCTCCGAGAGGGCGTAAAGGTTGTATTGGCCGGGGAGCCCAATGTAGGCAAATCGACTTTAATGAACCTTTTATCAGAAGAGGAAGCCTCGATCGTGACTGAGCACGCGGGCACAACGAGAGATTCAATTCAGCGGCACGTCGTAATAGGCGGCGTACCGATGCTGATGATTGATACTGCCGGCTTGAGAGCATCGGAAGATCCTGTTGAGGCTATAGGCATTGCTCGAGCGCTTACTAATGTTGGGGACGCGGACGTCGTTCTAGAAATGAGAGCGGCCGGGATGGAAGCCCGATCACCAGCGTTATCATTGGATGTCGATGAGGCAAAAAAAATTATTGTAGTCAATAAGATTGACCTGGTGGGGGAGTTGGGCCGGATCGGCGCCAAAGACGGTATCCCGATGGTTTGTTTGTCTGCCAAAACAGGTGATGGCTTAGAGATGCTTAAGTCGGCCTTGCTAGAAAAGGTAGGCGTCAGGCGCAGCGATGAGGCGCCATTTATGGCTAGAGAGCGACACTTAAGCGCGCTAGACCGGGCGGCTGAACATGTGAGTTTGGCGTTATCCAACATTGATGTGATTGAATTTTGTGCCGAAGAATTGCGGATGGCGCAAAATGCGGTATCCGAAATTACTGGGGAGTTTGTGGCCGATGATTTGTTGGGTGAAATATTTTCGAGCTTTTGTGTGGGGAAGTGATGGAACCAACAATGTTTCACGTGAAACAAGTGTTCAGGTCGTGAGGAGTTAAAATGCGGTTATTAGTTTGCATAATCAATTGAGTAAAAGTATGTTTTTTTCAAAAAATTACGATGTTGTGGTCATTGGCGGGGGGCATGCGGGGACAGAGGCGGCCCTAGCTTCTGCGCGTTCGGGGGCCCTTACCTTGCTGCTGACACATAGCATTGAAACGCTTGGGCAGATGTCCTGTAACCCGTCGATAGGCGGCATTGGGAAGGGTCATTTAGTAAAAGAAATCGATGCGCTTGGTGGTGCGATGGCAGCGGCCGCCGATGATGCCGGGATTCATTTTAGACGACTCAATTCGAGCAAAGGGCCGGCGGTTCGCGCAACACGCGCACAGGCAGACCGATCTTTATATAGGCAAGCTATAAGGACCCGCCTAGAGGCTCAGTCTGGTCTGGATATTTTTCAGGGTTCTGCGGTCGACGTGTTGGTATCGGGCGACTCCGTTAAGGGCGTGCTAACCAATATTGGACTAACGATCAAGGCAAAAACTGTTGTGTTGACCGCGGGTACGTTTCTAGCGGGTAAAATTCATGTCGGACTGCAAAATCACGAAGCGGGAAGAGCTGGAGACCCACCGTCAAATGCTTTGGCGGCGCGACTGAGGGAGTTGCAGTTGCCGGCGGGTCGCTTAAAGACGGGTACGCCCCCCAGAATTGATGGGCGAACTATTGATTTTACCTCGCTAGAGAGGCAAGACGGCGACTCCGTAAGGCCGGTGTTTTCGTTTCTAGGTTCTCGAGATCAACATCCGAGACAAATTCCTTGTTGGATTACGCACACAAATGAACAAACACATGCATTTATTCGTTCCGGTTTGGATCGCTCGCCGATGTATACCGGTCGAATAGAGGGGGTTGGGCCGCGCTATTGTCCTTCTATAGAGGATAAGGTGGTTAGATTTTCTGACAGAGACCAGCATCAAATTTTTCTTGAGCCAGAGGGCCTAAATACGAATGAGTATTACCCGAATGGGATCTCTACGAGTTTGCCATTTGATGTGCAGGTCCAAATCGTAAAGTCCATCAAGGGGCTGGAGGACGCTTATATTCTTAGGCCGGGGTATGCGATTGAGTATGATTATTTTGACCCGCGATCGCTCAAGCCAACACTAGAAACTAAGGAGCTGAATAACTTATTCTTTGCTGGTCAAATTAATGGCACGACTGGTTATGAGGAGGCTGCGGCACAGGGCCTGTTGGCTGGGCTAAATGCGTCTAGAAAAGCGCAAGGAAAAGATGGTTGGTGTCCGAGGCGTGATGAAGCGTACCTCGGGGTCTTGGTTGATGATTTAATTACGAGGGGCGTTACCGAGCCTTATCGTATGTTTACTAGTCGGGCTGAGTATCGGTTGAGCCTCAGAGAGGATAATGCTGACCTGAGGTTGACTCCGATTGGTCGAGAGTTGGGGCTCGTAGATGATCGCCGGTGGGAGGCCTTTGAGCGAAAACGCAGCTTGATCGAAGAAGAGACCGGTCGTTTAAAGAAATTATTTGTGGGCCCAGATGGCGGCGACCAGGAGGCGATAAAAAACATAGTTGGTAAGGGGCTTGATCATGAATATTCCGCAATTCAATTGTTGAAGCGCCCCGAGGTGAGTTATGGAGCATTGATGAGTTTGGTTGGTGTGGGTCCTGGGGTAGAGGACGAAGTTGCAGCTGCGCAAGTGGAAATACAAGCGAAATATCAGGGTTATATTGATCGCCAGAAAGAAGAGGTGACGAAAATGGCTGGGCTGGAGGGCATCCAGATTCCTGAGGAGATGGATTATATAAATGTTTCTGGCTTGTCTGCGGAGGCTAAACAAAAATTAGCTTTTGGTCGACCGAGTACGCTGGGTCAAGCAAGTCGCATTTCCGGCATTACACCGGCTGCCATAGGCATTTTGTTGGTTCACATCAAGAGGGCAAATCGGTCCTCACAAGATAGAAGCAGCCACTCCCGAGTGGTCAGCTGATGGCGCCCGGCTCTACCGGCGTATCGGTCTCCGCGCTACAAGAAATGGGCGTGGGGGCAAGCAGTAAGGATGTAGAGGCGCTTGGCGCGTATTTGACTTTATTGGACAAATGGAACGCAGTTTATAACATTACCTCCGTAACGCCAAAATCTAAGTGGGTAAGTACTCACTTATACGACTCGTGTTCCATCATAAGCTTGCTTCCCGAAGGACCCCTACTTGATATTGGCACCGGTGGCGGGTTCCCCGGGCTGCCTATAGCAATCTTACAACCGCAGCGAGAGGTATTTCTTTTGGATCGTAGCCACAAAAAAACAGCTTTTTTACGACAAGCTATTATTGAGCTTGGCATAAAAAATGTGACCGTTGAGACGACTCGAATTGAGCGATATCAGCCCGACGCACGATTCAGTGTTATTGTTTCTCGGGCATTCAGTGAGCTGAGATTGTTCGTCCAAATGGCATCAAAATTTTGTAAGCCAGATGGAGTGATGGTGGCGATGAAAGGACAATACCCGACTGCCGAACTGGAGGGAATTCCCGCCGCCTTGGTGCGAAAAATTACGAGACTTCAGGTCCCCCAGCTTGGCGCGGAACGTCACGCCGTAGAGTTGTCACCGGAAGTTTAACGCTTAGAATATAAGGTAAGTGCAATGAGCCGTATTATTGCAATCGCAAATCAAAAAGGTGGTGTAGCAAAAACCACCACCGCGATCAACCTCGCCACGGGTATTTGTGCGAGCGGAAAACGTGTCCTTCTGATCGACCTGGACCCCCAAGGTAATGCGACCACTGGAAGCGGCTTGAACAAATCGGGGTCGCAGGCTGGAATTTATGACGTTTTGACTGAGTCCGCAGCGATTATGGATGTCAAAATGTTAAGCCCGACCGCTAAATACGACGTGTTGACTGCCAATCAGCATTTAGCCGGGGCCGAAGTAGAGCTCGTGGGGGGCGAGGGTCGTGAAATGAGGCTGAAGAAGGCCTTATATACGGCAGCTAAAGATTACGATTTTGTCTTTATTGATTGTCCGCCAGCCTTAAGTTTGCTCACGATTAACGGGCTTACGGCGGCGCATCTAGTGATTATTCCGATGCAATGTGAGTATTACGCGCTTGAGGGCCTCAGTGATTTGGTCGATACGATTAAACGAATTAAGGCGCATTTAAATCCAAATCTTGAAATTGGAGGCCTCATTCGAACGATGTTTGATGGGCGTAATTCACTGTCTCAACAGGTTTCAGATCAGCTTGATAAGCATTTCGGGGACAAGCTGTTTGAAACAGTGATCCCTAGAAACGTTCGTGTCGCGGAGGCGCCTAGTTATGGTTTACCCGTGCTGGTGTATGACAAGATGTCCAAAGGCGCCGTCGCTTACCAAGCATTGACAGAAGAGTTTCTTAAGAGATTTGCCTAAATGTTAAAGGTTAAAAATTATGGCCAAAGCTAGAGGGTTGGGTAAAGGGCTGGATGCTCTTTTCGCGAATACCCAGTCGGTGGCAAACACCCCAAAAACAACAGTAACGCTGCCGGTTCAAGCACTAAGACCCGGAAAGTTCCAACCGCGCACCCGTATGGATGACGAAGCGATTGCTGAGCTTAGCGAGTCTATTCGATCGCAAGGAATCATACAGCCGTTGATCGTCAGAGCACTAGCCAACGGAGAGCACGAAATAATCGCTGGAGAGCGACGGTGGCGAGCGGCGCAAAAGGCGGGATTAGATCATGTCCCCGTGGTTGTGAAAGAGGTTGATGATAAAGCGGCCATGGCTATGGCTCTTATAGAGAACATACAGCGAGAGGATCTAAATGCGATCGATGAGGCGCTCGGGATCAAGCGACTTACCGAGGAGTTCGACATGACCCATGAGGCTGTCTCTTATACACATCTCCGAGCCCACGAGACCTCTCTACATCTC
>CAJXPC010000005.1 GCA_913057845.1 uncultured Pseudomonadota bacterium | reverse complement strand
CGAGATGTAGAGAGGTCTCGTGGGCTCGGAGATGTGTATAAGAGACAGCTGTTTGACCGCAGACTCAAACTCGTCAGCCAAACCTGCCCCATAAGCACTTCGATCGTCAATAATCGCGATGCCCTTAGCGCCTAAGGTCTTGACCGCATAATCACCTAAAACCTTCCCCTGCTGTTCATCATTGGCCATTACACGGTAGGCAGTTTCGTAGCCTTGGCGGGTGTACTTAATTGCCGTAGCCGACGGCGAAATTTGCGGAATGCCAGCTTCATAATATCTAGTTGATGCGGGAATGGTCGTACCAGAGTTCAGATGCCCAACAACACCTGCGACATCAGCGTCCACTAACCGTTGAGCGACAACCGTAGCTTTTTGTGGATTAGCTTCATCATCTTCAGATATCAATCTAAATTTGATAGCTTCCCCACCGATCACGACACTCGATTGATTCGCCTCATCAACGGCAAGCCCAGCCCCACGCTCATTGTCCTTGCCAACATGGGAGCTCGGCCCAGTGAGCGGACCGACGTGACCAATATTAACCACCTTTCGCCCGTCGTTGGGTTCATTGTCAGCACCACATCCAGCCATCAGCAGAGCGCTCACGACACATGCGAATAAACGTTTCGTTACCATTATGTACTCTCCAAAATATTTGTTTCGACCTGGTTTAAAGCCAGCCGGGGAAACTTAGGTAATATTAACAGCGGTTAACCCCGTGTCAATTTTCGATGCAAGGCACACCCATCCGCCAGCACCCAAAAAAAAACCGGCTCATAGCCGGCTTTCCTTGCAACCCCTAAACTTTATAGGGATAGAATCCACTCCGCTAACTGATTTGCTTCATCGTCAGTTACCGGATTAGGCGGCATTGGGATTGGACCCCACTTACCCATACTTCCGTTCTTTATGGAATTAACGAGTCTTTCCACCGTAATCTCACCCCCTTTAGGATCCTTACCTTTAGCAATATCTTTATAGGCAGGCCCGACTAATTTTCTATCTATGGCGTGACAACTCAAACAGTTTTTAGACTTCGCGAGTGCTTCCACATCATTTGCCTGCACTTGCGACACAAAAATTAGGCCAAAAGCCAAGAAACAGGACACAACAGCTTTCTTCATGTTAACTCTCTCCATTTCGTTCCCTATACACTGGTCAATGTCCAAGTATGACCAGCAAAAAACATTCAAGTTCGACTCATTGAGTCTTTAACTAATGTAGTTGATATTGTACCATCCAATTTTCATTCGATCCCACTAAGCTATCGCATTAACTTCCTACGAATGCCTTATCTAGAAGCAAACCAAAAAAAATCATTCCCCCTGCTAAATTATTATGCCGAAATGCTCGGAAACACCCTTCGCGCTCGCGATATTTAATCATTGGATATTGAAATGCGATAGATACTGCTGCCCCTGCCAAGCCCATATAATAAAAAAAGCCGAGGGCGCTCATTATGCCAACTGCCAACAACAAGCAAAGAAATGTGGTTTGAAAGGCTAACACCATAGCGACATCATATTTACCAAATAAAATCGCGCTCGTTTTTATACCAATGCCCATATCATCGTCACGATCCACCATGGCGTATTCTGTGTCGTAAGCAAGTACCCAAAACACATTCGCGAGCATCGTGACGTAAGCCACAAACGGGACGTGATCTACAGCAGACGCCCATGCCATAGGAATGCCAACTCCAAATGTGACGCCTAAGTAAGCCTGCGGCATCGATATAAAGCGTTTTGCAAACGGATAGCTGATAGCAAGGAGCAACGCTATAAATGATAATTTGATAGTCAGCGCATTAAGCGTCAACACCAACCCAAAAGCAATCAGCGCGAGAAGAGTGGCGACAACTAACGCTTCCCATGGGGCAATTTCCTTAGTCGCAAGCGGCCGATTCGCGGTGCGTTTAACATGAGGGTCATAATCCCTGTCGGCATAATCGTTAATTGCGCAACCTGCGGATCGCATTAAAAACGTACCCATCACAAACACCCAAAAAATATGAGCATTGGGCGCACCGCCTGACGACATCCAGATCGCCCAAAGCGTTGGCCAGAGTAATAAGCAAGCGCCTATCGGCTTATCCATGCGGATTAATCGCGCATAGCTAGACAACCTTAGTTGGAGGCTATTCAACATACTATCTAGACCTCTGAATATTTTTCACGTGTACCGTACCACCGATCAATGTGTCGCTCTGCCAGTTTTGGATGATGCGCCAAAAAATCAGGTGCGAGACGTTTTGCCGCCTCTAACAACAGCACATCTCTTTCTATATCCGCGTAACGGAGCATCGGCATACCAGACTGTCGTGCGCCTAGTATTTCACCAGGGCCTCTAAGCTGAAGATCTGCTTGGGCCACCTGAAAACCATCTATAGTCTCATAGATAATTTTTAGCCGTGCGCGCGCAATATCTGTCAATTTTGGACTATAAAGAAGAATGCAGGTGCTCGCGCAGGCCCCACGACCGATACGGCCTCTCAACTGATGTAACTGTGACAACCCCATCCTTTCAGAGTTCTCGATCACCATAACTGTAGCGTTCGGAACATCAACACCGACCTCAATGACCGTCGTGGCAACCAATAAATGAACCTCTCCGCTGGAGAATTTCTCCATAACCGCTGTCTTATCTTGAGCCTTCATTCTTCCATGAACAATGCCAACCCTCAACTTTGGAAATTGAGCTTGGATTGTCTCGTGCGTCTGGATAGCTGTCTCTAGCTGCAACACTTCCGATTCCTCTATGAGCGGGCACACCCAATACACTTGCTGACCCAAGTGGCAAGTCTCTTGCACACCCTGCAAGACCTCTTCTCGTCGACTATTGCTAACTAACTTTGTCGTGATTGGGACGCGTCCCGGTGGCAACTCATCAATTGCCGACACATCCAAGTCTCCAAAAAAACTCATCGCTAATGACCTTGGGATTGGAGTGGCGCTCATCATTAATTGATGCGTTTGATTCAATCTGTCCGCCCCCTTGCCAACCAATGCCAGTCTTTGTTTAACGCCAAAGCGATGCTGCTCATCAATAATCACCAAACCCAAATTTTTAAACACCACATCATCTTGAAACAATGCATGCGTCCCGACAATAAATTGTGCTGAGCCGGATGCAATCTTCTCAATCACTGCCGATCGTTCTTTTTTAGTAAGGCTCCCCGTTAATCGTTCAACAGTAATGCCCAATACGGTCAACCACTCCTCAATTTTTTTGAAATGTTGTTCAGACAAAATTTCCGTTGGCACCATTAAGGCCGCCTGATAACCCGAACCTATGGCCTGCAGCGCGGCAAGTGCCGCGATCACGGTTTTGCCGCTGCCAACGTCGCCCTGCAGAAGACGTCGCATCGGAACGCGATCAGCCATATCCGTTTGTATTTCAGCAAGAACTCTATTTTGCGCACGGGTCAATTGAAAATTAAGACGGTCCAAGAACTTTTTCATTTCTATCGCATTGGGCATCATTAATGGCGCGGAGTATTGTTCTCGCTTGTCATAGTTCTTTCGCATAATAAGTTGTTGTGCTAACAGCTCATCAAAACTTATGCGCGCCCAGAATGCCCCACCAGAATCTCTAAGTACTGCCGAATCAACATCAGGGGGGGGACGATGCAACATACTCACCGTTTCAGAGAAAGTTGGCAGGCCAAGCTCTGTCAAAAACGATGGTAAGAGCGTATCGCTCTGGTCCGCCATTGTGAATGCCTGGGCCACCGCTTTTCGAATTGAGGCCTGACTTAGTCCTTTAGTCGTTGGGTAAACAGGGGTGAGTGTCGTGGGCAGCAGATTATTCTCAATGATTTTCTTCACTCGAGGGTGCACCATCTCCCTCAAGCGTTGGCGTCCCATCCTCAACTCACCCACAACTCGAATACGCGTGCCAACTTCTAACATTCGTTGTTGGCTCGGATAAAAATGCAAAAAACGAAGGATTACGCTGTCGGTTTCATCCTTAACGGTGACTACTAACTGTCGCCTGGGACGAAACTCCACTTTGGCCTGAACAACCGTGACCTCGATTTGGACCAAATCGCGCTCTGGCGCCTCACTGATCTGAAAGACTTGAGTTTCATCTTCATACCTAAGTGGGAAAAATAGCAATAAATCCTGAATTCTGGATATGCCGAGACGACTGAGTTTCGTGCGAACAATCGGCGTACCGATGCCATCAAGGTGATTGTGTTGATCAACATATTCCTTCGCGCTACTTTTCATATCTTATCGGGTAATAGTCCAATGAAAAATATGGCTAATGAACAGCAATGGCATCAATTTCGATCAAAGCATCCTTGGGTAAGCGTGTTGCTTGGATCACGGATCGAGCTGGAAAAGAACCCGACATAAATAAACTTTCCATAAGAATATTGAGCTCGCTGAAATTATTTAAATCACTCAAAAATACTGTGAATTTCACTACATCATGGCGCGTAAGCCCGGCCTCTTTCAGAATAGACTCAATGTTCAGAAAGGCTTGGCGCGCTTGCTCGCTAAATGTTAATGGGAGCTCGCCCGAAGGTTCGCTGAGGCCTAACTGGCCCGATACATAAACAGTTGCCCCAGCCTTTATTCCCTGTGAATAAGCACCCAAAGCCGCTGGGGCACGTTTGGTTTGTATCGTTTGGTTCGCCATAAAGATCTCCTAGGTATAATATCGTGCAGCTCAACAAATAGGCGCCGGGTCAAAATCTTTCAAAGTTCGAGTACGCAGCGCGCTAGATATGGTTTTGGTTTAAAAATAGCAGATTCTGAAAAGCGGACGAATAATTCCAAAGATCCTGAATGCATATTAACCCCCAAGAAACTCACAAACAAAATATTGCCGCCTTAACAATCGCAGCAATTGGAGTTGTCTTTGGTGACATCGGCACCAGCCCAATTTATACCATTCGTGAAGTTTTTAGTCCCCGATACGGCATCATACCCTCGGAGGACAACATTCTTGGCTGTCTGTCGCTGATCTTTTGGGCGCTCGCACTGATCGTTTCGGTCAAATATATTTTTTTCATGCTTAAGGCTGACAACCGTGGGGAAGGGGGCATGATGGCCCTACTGGCACTTGTCCTTAAGGCAACAGAAAAAAAACCAAAAAAACGGTTTTTATTAATCGCACTTGGGCTTTTCGGTGCCGCTCTGTTCTACGGGGATGGAATAATCACGCCGGCCATCTCCGTTTTATCTGCAGTCGAAGGCCTTGGCGTTGCGACCCCAACACTTCAACCATATGTGATACCCATTACGATCGTGATCGTGATCTTACTCTTCATGTTGCAGCAACGAGGAACTGCTGGAGTGGGTGCATTATTCGGACCAGTAACGGTAGTCTGGTTTGGCGTCTTGGGATTTTTAGGGATAATTAATCTCGGCTTAGACGTCTCGGTATTTAGGGCTCTAAATCCAATCTATGCCGTCCAGTTTTTTATTACCAATAAAATTTTTGGTTTTCTAGCTATTGGGGCGATAGCGCTTGCAATAACCGGGACCGAGGGCATCTATACCGACATGGGGCATTTTGGCCGTAAGCCGATCAGGATAGCTTGGTCGTTATGGGTATGGCCGAATTTGTTACTCAATTACTTCGGACAAGGTGCGCTCATTCTTGCCCAACCTGAAACGATCGCCCATCCGTTCTACAACATGGTCCCCTCTTGGGGCTTATACCCACTGATCGGCATGACGACTATCGCAACTGTAGTAGCGTCCCAAGCCGTAATATCCGGAACTTATTCGTTAACAAGACAAGCGATTCAACTTGGATATTGTCCGCGCCTTGATGTGTTTCATACATCCGAAAGTGAAATTGGGCAGATTTATATGCCATGGATTAACTGGATGCTGTTAGCCGCCGTATTACTGTTGATTCTCTCGTTCGGGTCATCAAGCAATCTGGCTGGCGCCTACGGTGTCGCTGTGACGGGAATGATGGCGATTGATACCGTAATGGCGTATTTTGTAGTGACGCATTTATGGGGATGGCAGCGATGGTATGCGCTGCCAATCGCCATGATCTTCCTGGCCATCGACCTGGTTCTATTTGCAGCAAACTCCGTGAAAATTTTGCATGGGGGCTGGTTCCCTTTCACCATCGGCTTAATCCTTTTCACGCTCTTCACCACCTGGTATCGAGGGCGCCAAGGGCTTATTCGTGAATTGGCTCCTGATGCGTTAGAGCTCGAACCCTTTTTGAATAGCCTTTCCACGTACCCCCCTCAAAGGGTTTCCGGCACGGCGGTTTTTATGACCACATCCTCAAATGCTGTTCCTCATGCGTTACTTCACAACCTGAACCACAATAAAGTGCTTCATGAGCGTGTCGTGCTCCTGACCGTAAAGACTGAAGAAATACCACATGTATCCAGTCAAGACCGCGTCGTTGTTGAGCCCATAACAGATGAGTTCTTTAAGATTCTGGTTCGTTATGGCTTCAAGGATCAACCCGACATACCGGCAGCACTAGAACTTTGTGCACCCATGGGATTGACGTTTAATACCATGGACACCTCATATTTCCTTTCACGACAAACGCTGGTTCCAAAACTTGGTAAAGATATGGCTCTATGGCGCGAGAAACTATTCGCGCTGATGTCTAGAAATTCATCAAGCGCCATCAGTTTTTTCAAGCTCCCCGCCAATCGAGTTGTCGAACTCGGGACCAGAATTGAACTCTAACCGCTTAATAAGGTTTAGACGTTCATTTAAGGTATGGAAACAGGCATTGCCGATATTTAAGCAGAGAGCATCCAAATTGGCTTAAACTTAGAGATAAATAACAAGAATACGCACAAGCGTTTTATAAGGAGGGACTAACAATATGGAATATGTCACACCGAAATCTGCTTCGGAAGCGAGTCAAGCCCTGTCTCAAGAGGGCGCCTTCGCATTAGCTGGCGGAACTGATTTGCTGGTCAAATTAAAAACTCGCTTCGTGTCTCCAAGCGTTGTCGTTGACATTAAACATATCCCTAACATAATGACCATTAAACAGTCTGCTGAAGGTTGGTGGATCGGAGCCGCAACACCTTGCGCCGAAATTGTCGAGCACGATTCCCTCAGTAAAAATTGGCCAGGAGTAGTGGAAGCATTATCGCTAATCGGCTCTACTCAAATTCAGGGCCGTGCAACCTTAGGGGGCAATTTATGCAATGCATCCCCGGCAGCAGACAGCATACCAGCACTGATTGCAGCTGGAGCGACTTGTGTAATCTCCGGACAAACAAAAGAGCGCGAAGAACCAGTAGAAAAAATTGTGACCGCACCAGGAATGACTACGCTTGGCAAGGGAGAATTTATCATTGGATTTAAACTGCCAATACCTAAAAACCGTTCGGGTGATGCTTACTTACGCTTAATTCCACGCAGCGAAATGGATATCGCAGTGGTTGGCGCTGGCGTATCCTTAAGCTTGAGCGAAGACGGAAAAATTGAAGCCATTCGCGTAGCTTTGGGTGCTATAGCTCCCACACAGGTACTTCTCAGCGGCTTAGAGGATATTTTTATTGGTAAAGAGCCCAACGACGATGCAATACAAAAATTGGTCTCTCTTGCAGAAAAAGCATGCAAACCAATCAACGATAAACGAGGCACTATTGAATATCGAACCAAGATTGCGGGCGTTCTTGCTAAACGAGCATTTGGCATCGCCCTTAAACGCGCAAACAATTACTAATCAACATACAAACTGGCGAGTAAAAAATGTCAAAAACACAAGTTGCAACATGCATTAACGGGGATACCCACGAGTTTCTATGCGATACGCACCAAACGCTCTTAGATGTTTTAAGGCATGAACTCGACCTCACCGGAAGCAAAGAAGGATGCGCCACTGGGGATTGCGGCGCTTGCAGCGTGATGCTTGATGATCGACTGGTTTGCGCCTGCCTCGTCCTTGGGGTTGAGGTCGACGGTAAAGAAATTGAAACCATCGAGGGGATGTCCTCCGGTTCAGGACTACATGCCATACAACAAAAATTTATTGATCTTGCGGCGCTGCAGTGTGGCATATGTACCCCCGGGGTCTTGGTCGCAACAAAAGCACTACTGACTAAGAATAAGAATCCAAGTGAAGAAGAGGTGCGCTTTTGGTTAGCGGGTAACTTATGTCGTTGTACGGGCTACGATAAAATTGTACGAGCCGTCCTCGAAGTTGCCGCTGACATGAGAAACGCTTAAAGACATTAGACTTTGAAAAAGAGGAAATCAACATGAATGACATGACTCAAAGCAATCTGGAACGAGCGCTCAAAATTGTTGGCACGCGACCTGCTAGACCAGACGGCGTAGATAAGGTAACTGGGCGAGCTCTATTTGGATCGGACAAATCACTTCCAAACATGCTGGTCGGGCGCGTTCTCAGAAGCCCTTACGCGCATGCAAAAATCATCTCTATTGATACGAGTAAAGCTGAGGCATTAAATGGCGTGAAGGCGGTCATCACATGCGCAGATTTTGAGGATTTTCCTTCGGAATTTGTCCCTAATGGTGAAATGGTCGTTAACTTAAAAGATATCACCCGAAATATCATGGCTCGGGAAAAAGCACTGTACGTTGGGCACACGGTTGCTGCAGTTGCGGCAACTAGCGACGAAATCGCTGAAAAGGCACTTGGCTTAATTGACATAAAATATGAAGTGCTTCCGCACGTCTTAGAAGTTGAGGACGCGGAAAGGCCAGATGCCCCACTGTTGCACGAAGATATGATAACCATTGGCGTCGAGCCCGCACCTAAAAAAGCATCCAACGTGGCGAAACGCGTCGAATTCGGCTTCGGAGACGTTGAAAAAGGTTTTGCAGAAGCAGATCTTATCGTCGAAAGAGAATTCACAACTCAACAAGTCCATCAAGGTTACATCGAACCACATGCCTGCTTAGCAAGTGTGTCCGAAGACGGCCAAGCTGATCTCTGGTGCACAACACAAGGAGCTTTTGTCGTAAGAAATTTCTGCTCAAAACTTCTAGGTCTCAGCGCGGCGCAGATACGTGTGACTGCATCCGAAATTGGTGGGGGATTTGGAGGCAAAACTGTCGTTTATCTCGAACCTTTAGCGCTCGCACTTTCGAGAAAATCCTGTCGTCCCGTCAAAATGGATATGAGTAGAGCTGAAGTGTTCACTTCGAGTGGCCCAACCTCTGGGGCAAAAATATGGGTCAAAATCGGCGTGAAAAATGACGGCCGAATCACGGCTGGCGACTGTGTTCTTAAATATCAGGCCGGAGCATTTCAAGGTGCGCCTGTGGGGCCTGGAGCGATGTGCGCCTTCGCACCATATGATTTAGAAAATGTTCGAGCTGTTGGGTACGATATTGTTGTAAATCGCCCAAAAGTTGCCGCATACCGAGCTCCTGGAGGACCTATTTCAGAATATGGCGTAGAAAGCGTGCTCGATGAAATCGCAATCAAACTCAAAATAGATCCCATCGAAATTCGCCTCAAGAATGCCGCTAAAGAAGGCACCATTGCTCCTTACGGACCTAAACTTGGGCCAATAGGCATGATCGAAACCCTTGAGGCAGCCAAAGCTCACCCTCACTATTCGGCGCCACTCGGACCAAATCAAGGTCGTGGGGTCGCTTCAGGATTTTGGTTCAACATTGGCGGCGAAACCAGTTCTTCGATTACGATTAACGAGGATGGAACCGTTGGCCTTACACTTGGAACAACAGATATTGGGGGTTCGCGGGCATCTATGGCGATGATGGCATCTGAAGAACTTGGTGTTCCGATGGACTTAATCAAACCCGTAATTGGTGACACAAACTCTCTAGGCTTTAACTTCCTTACTGGTGGTAGCAGAGCCACCTTCTCTACCGGCATGACCGTTGTTCGTTCTACGAGAGAAGCTATCGAGGAACTTAGGAAGCGCGCCGCTTTGCTCTGGGAGGTTGATCTCGATCAAGTTGAATGGGTGGATGGTCATGCACGCTTAATCGCTGGAGACGAACCCAAAACGATGAGTCTTGCACAAATCGCAAAACAAGCAGGTAAAACAGGAGGCCCCATCATGGCCAACTGCTCAATGAACGTAACAGGCGCTGGACCGAGCCTTGGAACACATATCGTAGACGTCGAGGTAGACACTGAGACCGGAAAAGTTTCTATCGTTCGTTACACCGCAATCCAAGATGCTGGCAAAGCGATCCACCCCGCTTACGTTGAAGGACAAATGCAAGGTGGCGCCGTCCAGGGAATTGGTTGGGCGCTTAACGAAGAGTACATATACAACGACAAGGGCCAATTGGAAAACGCTGGGTTTTTGGACTATCGCATCCCCGTGTGCTCGGATGTCCCAATGATCGACACAGTCATTGTTGAAGTGCCTAATCCGAATCATCCCTATGGCGTTCGAGGCGTCGGGGAGACACCAATAATCCCTCCGTTAGCAGCCATCTCCAACGCGGTGTCAAGGGCAACAAATATACGATTTAACGAACTACCGCTCTCTCCGCCTAAAGTTCTAGCTAGACTAATGCATGGATAGGTATTAGAAAAACATTGGCTCAACTAATCCTCACTGGCTCTCTGAAAAATCTAACTAAGGGTGTCGGTGCATTCAATATTCAAGCAAAAAACGTCCACCAATTGGTAGGGGAGCTGAAGCAGATTTGCCCTGTTCTTGCCCCACTGATTGAATCTGAAGGTTTCGCCGTCGCGATTGATGGCGAAATCTATCAAGATATCCTGTTTGCCCCTATCGGGGAAAACAGTGAGGTTCACCTTATTCCGCCCATTGGTGGAGGCTAATTCAGATGCATTTAACTTGAGGCGCTTGTATGAGCAAGTCAAAGGCGCTCTTAAAGACGAGCCTGGTCGGTGGTCTGTTACTGATCTTCAATTTTGTTGCCTTGGCCCACGATAGCGATCAAATCACTCAACTCCAAGGGCCCCTATGACCCATTCTTATCGGGGGACGATAACTGACCTTAACGAATGCTCCGGCCACCATCAACCGGAATTGCTAATCCTGTCATAAACGAGGCGTCCTCACTCGCTAAGAAGGCAATAGTAGATGCGACCTCCTCAGGCTGACCAATGCGACCAATTGGATGTTTTTCGATCATCTGTCGTTCAAGTAATGCGGGGTCAGGCGCCTCAGCCATCATGCCTCTTGGCATTGCAGTATCAATAGTAGCCGGGCAAACGCAATTAACCCGAATGTTATCTTGACTATGATCCAAGGCTAATGACATGGTCATCGAAATGATCGCGCCTTTCGTCGCGGCATAAGCTACTAGCCGCCGATTACCACGGATACCATTTATTGAGGCGAGATTCACAATAGCCCCACCACCCCTCTTTCTCATAAGTGGAATCGCCTTTTGACAGCCCAGAAAACTTCCCCGAAGATTTATTTCCATAACCTCGTCCCAAAACTCACGAGTTGTTTCCTCTGCCGTAGCCTGCGGGGAAATACCAGCATTATTTACCAACACATCTAACCCACCGTGAGACTTCATTAAAGAGTCCATCGTTGCTTCCCACGACTCTTCGTGTCGAACATCTAACTTTACTGCCTCATAATCCTTTACTGCCTCAGCCTGTGAGTCGTCAAGTATTCCCGCGATAATTGTTGCGCCTTCGCTCGACATTCTTTTTGCAGTAGCTAGTCCTATCCCAGTCCCCGCTCCTGTAATCAATACCACTTTATTTTTAAATCGGTCACTCATGTGTGCGTCACCTCAAAAGTTAATAACTAGAGTCGACAAGACTCTAAAACAACGCCCGCAACTTTTCTTCATTAGGGGCGTAGACAATTCCTTTTTCTGTAATTAGCCCCGTGACGAATCGAGCGGGCGTGACGTCAAAAGCCGGGTTCCTGACCTTTATATTTGCTGGCGCCCACCGAACGCCACCATATCCAGTAACTTCATCCGCAGAACGCTCCTCAATAGGAATGTCATCACCTTTAGCTATTGAAAGATCAATCGTAGATAGTGGGCAGGCGACATAAAATGGAATATCGTGCTCCTTAGCCATAACCGCCACCATGTATGTGCCAATTTTATTGGCCACATCACCATTGGCTGCGACGCGATCTGTGCCTACAATAACGACGTCAATGTCGCCACTTTTCATAAAATGCCCCGCCATATTATCGGTGATTAGCGTCGTATCAATGCCGTCTTCCGATAGTTCCCACGCAGTCAATCGAGCGCCCTGCATAAAAGGTCGCGTCTCGTCAGCAAAAACAGTTATTTTTTTTCCGGCCATCACCGCGGAACGAATAACGCCAAGTGCGGTTCCATGCCCAGCAGTGGCCAGCGCGCCTGCATTGCAATGAGTTAACACACACGTGCCGTCACCAATAATTGATGCCCCGATAGCACCCATTGCTTTATTAATATCGATATCCTCGTTGTATATCGCGTGAGCCTCCCGCAGTAGTGCATGCGCTATCTCGATAGGTTCTTTTTCAACTGCCTCTACTAACCGATCGCGCATTCGATCTAGGGCCCAGAATAAATTCACGGCAGTTGGACGACTCCCTGACAAAACATCTAAGGCATTCGCAAGATGCTTGTCGAATGAATCTCTATTAAACAACATGGATTTTTGAGCCTCTAACGCTACGCCGTAGGCTGCCGCCACACCTATTGCCGGCGCACCTCTAACCACCATCTGACGGATTGCGTCCGCAACAGATTGTGCATCTGAGTACGACAAATACTGAATGACGGTAGGCAAGCATCGCTGATCAATCATCTCAAGTTGGCTATTACGCCAGCGTAGTGTCTCTACAGTCATGAATCACCCATCACTTTAATCACCTTCAAACTCGATTAGAGTGAAAACACTTTTCCCAAGCGCTTCCAGCTTCTTCGTGCCACCCAGGTCTGGCAAATCAATAATGAAGCAACACTCGACAATCTCACCGCCAGACCTTTCTATTAATTTGGCAGCGGCCTCAGCGGTTCCGCCGGTGGCAATCAAATCGTCCACAAGCAATATTTTTGAGCCAACGGCAAATGCATCCGCATGAATTTCAATTTTGTCGGTTCCATATTCCAACTCATAACTTTGTGAAATTGTCTTTCCAGGAAGCTTGCCGCTCTTTCTAACGGGAATAAAGCCCTTACCCAAACTTGCGGCTAGAGGTGCGCCCAAAATAAATCCGCGCGCTTCAATGCCTGCAACAAAATCAATTGTGTGTTGCTGATAGCGATCAACTAACAATTGAATAGTATGTTTAAACCCCTCGGGATGACTCAACAACGTAGTGATGTCACGGAACATGATCCCCGGCTTGGGGTAATCTGGGATCGTCCTGATTAGGTCGGCGATATTCATCATTGATCCTTAAAATCAAAATACAATTTAAAAACACTAATAATCAGGCGATTCATTATTTCTTCAACACCCGTCCTGCTATCGCATCGAGTGTTTCAAGTATTTTTGGGTCACGAGCATCAGGAGATGTAATTAATGCAAACTCTAATGCTTGCTTGCAATTACAGGTTGGACCCGTTTCATCGGCCGTAATTAAAGGGGCGACTTCACTAATCAATGTCTTTGCTTTTTCTGCATTTCCAACCAAAACTTTAATGACCTGCTCGACGGAAACATCCTCATGATCTGGATGCCAGCAATCAAAGTCTGTAACCATCGCGATACTGGCATAACAAATTTCTGCTTCGCGCGCTAATTTGGCCTCTGGCATATTGGTCATTCCAATCACGTCACAACCCCATTGTCGGTATAGCTCTGACTCCGCTAGCGTGGAAAACTGGGGGCCCTCCATTACGAGATAAGTACCTCCTCTGACGTGTTCAATTTCAGCACTTTTTAATGCGGATTCAATATGCCCGCCAAGACGAGAGCACACAGGGTGGGCCACCGAAACATGAGCGACCAACCCCTTCCCAAAAAAAGATTTTTCTCGGGCAAAGGTTCTATCAATAAATTGGTCCACGATTACGAACATTCCTGGGGCGAGATCCTCTCGTAACGAACCTACTGCGCTCACTGAAACCAAATCCGTAACCCCTAGCCGTTTCATTCCATCAATGTTCGCTCTGTAGTTAACGTGGCTGGGCGAAACCACATGGCCGCGCCCATGACGAGGGAGAAATACTATTTTTTGTCCTTTATACTCCCCGACCAGAAATTCATCAGAAGGGTCTCCAAAGGGACTTTCGACTTTTTTCCACTCAGTATTCTCCAACCCCTTTATGTCGTAAACACCACTGCCGCCGAAAATTCCAATAACCGTATCAGCCACCATTGTTACTTCCTCTTTATAAACATAATGAAAAATTCGTTCTCACGACTCAAAACATAAGTCTCAAAAAATTTTCGCGCCAAGTAAGGCGGTCATATCATTTGCTGTTTTTGTCCTGCCCGAAACATTAGAAATACACCAAGCAACAACATAGGTATACATAACCATTGTCCCATTGAAAATCCAAATGATAAAAGTCCTAAGTGCGCATCAGGTTCTCTCATAAACTCCACCACAAATCTAAATAATGCATAACCCACCAAGAATAATCCTGATGTCGCACCGATCGGTCGTTTTGTTCTTGAGAAGAACCACAGAATAGTAAATAACACTATCCCTTCAAGAAAAAACTCATACAACTGCGATGGATGTCTACCCGTCAGGGTCCCAGATTGCGGAAAAATGATCGCCCAAGGAACATCTGTAGCGCGCCCCCAAAGTTCTCCATTAATGAAATTACCTATACGGCCTGCTGCCAATCCTAATGGGACTAGCGGCGCCACAAAATCAGTCAGAACAAGCCAATCTTTTTGCTTAAATCGAGCGTAAAGTGCTACTGCAACGCAGACCCCGATTAATCCCCCATGAAACGACATCCCCCCCTTCCAAACATACAATATCGATATTGGGGAATGAAGCACGCCGGCTAAATCATAAATCAACGCGTACCCTAGGCGACCTCCTACGATGACGCCTAAGATAATATAAAACAACAAATCATCGAACTCTCGTATCGAAATGGAAGGGTTCTGATTCGCGCGTATTCTTGCTCGACCGAGCATCAAGCCGGAGGCGAAGCCGATTAAATACATCAATCCATACCAACGCACGGCAATCGGCCCAATGTGAACTGCTATTGGATCAAACTCAGGGTGATACAGCATTATTCATGTATTGCTCATTAGGAATTTTGACCTGCGACATTCTGCCACGAATAATCTTTACTTTTCTAAGAGACCCCTCAGTGTCACCAATAATATCGTACCGCCGTGGGGCCGGTATGTAGGAAGCCAATTTAGCCGCCTGTACTTCACTAATTCTCTCGGCACTGAGATTAAAATGATGCCTGGCTGCGGCCTCGATACCATAAACACCCCTGCCCCACTCTATGACATTCAAGTAAACCTCCAGAATTCTTTGTTTAGACAAAGCCGTCTCCAGCATGAGCGTCACAATAGACTCTTGGGTCTTTCTCCAAATTGATCGGCTCGGTGTTAGAAACAAATTCTTTGCTAGCTGCTGGGTGATAGTAGAGCCCCCAGAAACAATTTTTCCTTCTCTCACATTCTTCGAGGCGGCATGCCTGAGAGAACCCCAGTCAAACCCATGGTGATCTACAAACTTTGCGTCCTCAGATGCAACCACGGCTGATTTAACATGTGATGAGATATGCTCATAATTAACCCATTGATAACTAAATCCCTTGTTATTTTCTTTCTTGTACGCTCTCATGAATGAGGTGCTGGTAGGCTCTACCCACCTTAGAATCAACACGCGACCCGCGAACCATAATTCATAGGTCAGAAACAACAAAATGACTAACCAAACTAATTTTGAAGTCCAGCGTCTTTGTCGCTTCATGTCGCGCGCAAAGCCTCCATAACTGCTCGCGTCTCTGGTCTCTTGCCTCGCCACAAAAAGAATGATTCTGCGGCTTGCTCGACAAGCATTCCCAGCCCATCTGAAATTTGATATGCCTTGGCGGCAGCAGCCCAGTGACTGAACGATGTTTTATCTCTGCCATACATCATGTCATAGGCCAAAGCATTGCGTCCTAGAACACTGGAGCTCAGCGGAAAAGCGTCCCCACTTAGACTGCTCGATGTTGCATTCACAACCAGGTCAAATTCATCCTCAACAATATCGTGTAACCCACCCGAAGACAGCACAATAGGAAAACCTTGAATCTCTGTTTTAATCGAATTAATCAACTCGTGTGCTTTGTTTGGTGTTCGGTTAACAACCATGATTCGTTTTGGGCGTTCCTCGGCTAGAGGCAGCAAAACACCCCGCGCAGCTCCACCAGCACCTACAATTAAAATTGATTTATCAACAATAGGAAATTCCAAATTAAGAACGATATCGGTGACCAAGCCTAAGCCATCGGTATTTTCGGCAAGGACCAATCCACCTTTGTTCGCCAAGGTATTTGCGGCTCCGGCATGTTCTGCGCGACTCGAACGAGTTGTAGCCAGGTCATAAGCATCTAATTTAAATGGAACCGTCACATTAGCCCCTAGACCGCCCGCGGCAAAAAACTCTGTAACGACCTTCGAGAAATCTCCTAGCGAGCACAATATTTTTTTGTACTCTATAGCCTCACCCGTTTGTTCAGCAAACATTGAGTGAATTTGCGGCGATTTACTGTGTTCAATTGGATTGCCGATAACGACATATTGATCTCTCTCTGCCATTTATTTTCCTTGTTTTAAATCAAACTCGTTCTTTGTAAACGACCATTGTCTTGTAATTGAAAGGACATCAAACTGGGCGCTTAATTTTGAATCAAAGGGGTCAAAGGGTGCGGATCGCTGCACAATGTCTGTCGCAGCCTTATCTAGCTTCTCAGAGCCGGATGAGCGGTCAATGACAACGTGCTCAACTGTACCATCAGACCTAATCGACACCGTTACAATCATTGACCCCTCAAGCCTTTTGTGGATTAAGTCTTGCGAATAAAGACGACTTCCCAAGTCTTCTATTCGTTGCCTCCATCGCTCCACATATCTTGCGAAGTCCGCCTCCTTGACGTTCGCGCCAATAAACTTCCGCTTTGGTCTCTTCTGATAATTACTCCACTCTCTCTCAATTTTTGCTTGGAGCTGGCTCATCGATGCTTCGTCAATAACATCCATTGAGACCTCTGAATTAATCTTTTTTTGTGGTTTTGTCTCAGCGCGCTCAGAATCTAACTGCAAGGACGCTTGGTCGTGATGAAGGACCAATAGCTCTTTAATAGACCGTTCAAGCTGCTCAACTTGGCGTCCGGCTAATTTAACGCTGCGCTCAAGGGTGTTCATATAATCAATAGGCGCACTGGTTGTCGCCATAACCTCCGCATCAGTATTACCTCCGCCTTGCAAGCTAACCTGAGCTAGTGCGTCGGCTGCGTTTACATGCCGCACAGACTGACTATTGACGAGCACCACATCCAAGTCGGCTGAGGCCAAGCGCGGCTGAAGCGTGTTTTGCGCAACTTGAATAGTCAGCAATATCAAGTGAACCGCCAAAGAGCCTGCTAAGGCAACTGCCATTGGCTTAGCAGGCTTAAACATCAATTTTTTCGCCGCTCGTCGATTAAATCGCATGCTTGGGATTGTCGCTATTTATCGGAACTCGGTGCGTACAGAGGCAGATTACGTGGTTGGTTCATCAGTTACAAGTTGAATGGTCTCAATCCACTCTGCATTAGCGAAATTATCAAATATATTAATCTCCAGCACTTTAATTAAAACTCTCTGGCCAATATTATTCTGGGGCAATTTGTCGGCCTTACACACTAATGGGATGGAGTCCAACCGTACTAAATTATCCCGCAATACCTCGGCCTCGAATTCGCTCTGATCCGTTTGCAGTAACCACTTTACACACCAAAAACGCTCCATAGACCTTTGGAACTCTGCATACTGCGCATACTTTGTCTCAAAATCATAAAGAATGCTGTGCAGCTCCTCGCTGTTAGAGCTGTAAGTTGGCTCCCGAGATTGGACATGAGCTATTAATTGTCGCTGATTGACTAAGTCAACATAACGCCTCAAGGGGCTGCTAATCCAAGCGTAAGCGTTCACGCCCATCATCTCATGAGGAAGCGGAACAATCGACAAACCGGTTTTTGACTTTGTTTTCACGCGAAACAAACCAGCAATATCAGCATTTTTAAGCTCAGAGCCCCAATGACTATTCGCGAATATCATCAACTCCGAAACCATTACATCGACCGGAGAGCCGCGTTTACGTGGCTTAATACTAACGACCCCCTCCACCACCTCAAAACTGTATTCTTTACGATGGATATGACTATTCTTTTCACCTCTAGATTCGCGCAAACGACTGGCGAGTTGATAGAGCACATGCAATTCTCGCCCCCTTAAGCAACCCGCCGGTTGGTCCGGGCCTAAATCAGGATCGAAATGATGCTCTATGACGCTTAAGTCCAAATTATCTGTAACGTTAAGAGCTTCAATTACCGTCTCAATACGACTAACGGCAAACTCCGGATCTATATCCGCATAGAGTGAAACGACGGGCACCGTCCGTCCTTGAGACAAGCTAAATTGTTCAATGATTGAAGGGGGCGACATGGTGACCTTCCCTGCCGGGTGATAAACAGTGGACATTCTCGATCGCAACTCTCTATCTAAAGCAGAATCTGCCGCGATACACAGACCCGGAGCCGCAATATGCACCCCGAGTCTCCACCCCACATTTTCGTCACCCGTCAAAGAGAACGCATCATCAATTTCTGTAGTGGCTGCATCATCAATACTAAACGCGCTCACTTGTGAGATGGGCAAACCATCTACGTCAGGTGCAGAGACATCATTCCTGTGTTCTGGAGTGTTACTAAAATTATCGTATAGAAATTGTCCAAGATGAAAATCTTCAGCCTCGGGCATGACCGATAATTTTGCAAAGAGCACTCGTCTTCCAATTTTTAATTTCACACACGC
>CAJXPC010000004.1 GCA_913057845.1 uncultured Pseudomonadota bacterium | reverse complement strand
CCTCTCTATTCGTCGGCAGCGTCAGATGTGTATAAGAGACAGTCACAACACAAACCAATTTGATGGAGTCAAGGTTTTTAGTTGGCTCCAAATCACTCTTCACACAATTTAAAAATCAAGTTGTGGACCGTATAGACAAGCATCGTTTCTGCGATGCAAAGCTCGTCGAGTTGCGGCAACGCCATAGTCGCTATAACGATTCATCTCAAAATCTTGAACCGAACCTAAAAGAGTCTCCAGGAGGATTGCGTGACCTTCAAACTATTCTTTGGATTGCTCAAGCAGCTGGCTTCGGATCCACCTGGGCGCGTCTTAGAGAAAATGGAGTCATCACAAAAACTGAACAAGCTCAGCTCGAAAAACATGAACGGGCGCTTAGCCTTGTCAGGACCCTCTTACATTTAAAGGCAGGGCGAAAAGAAGATCGATTGCTGTTTGATTTTCAAAGACTACTCGCTGCTGATCTAGGCTTTCGAACTACGAAAGCAAAACCGGAGACGGAACAATTGATGCAGGTGGTTTTTAAGGCGTCCCAATCAGTGAGCCTTCTATCATCCATCGTATTACAACATCTCACGGAGTTGATTCACGGAACAAGCAACGCAGATCCAATAATTATTGATGCAGATTTTCAAATTCGAAATAGTTTCCTTGAGACTACGAGTCCTGCTGTTTTTAATAAGAGACCTCATAGCATTCTTCGGTTTTTTTCTGTACTACACGAACATAGTGACATCAAAGGCATATCTGCTCGTACACGCAAGGAACTTTGGCACGCCAAAAAACTCATCAATGATGAATTTAGGAATGATGAGAAAAATAGAAAATCCTTTTTGAGCTTTTTTCAAAAGCAGGTAGGTTTGACGCATACGCTGAAATTGATGAACCAATACGAAGTACTGGGTCGCTACTTGCCTGAATTCGGAAAAATATGCGGACAATTACAACATGATCTTTTTCACGTATACACCGTTGATGATCACATTCTCATGGTTGTGCGTAATCTGAGACGGTTCGCGGTGCAAGAGATGTCGCACGAATTCCCTCTGTGTAGCAAGCTGATCGGATCATTTAAGCGACCTGAAACCTTATATATCGCTGGTTTGTATCACGACATTGCCAAGGGTCGAGGTGGCGATCACTCGAAGCTGGGTATGGCGGATGCCGAAAGATTCTGCCAGCATCACGGGCTAGGTGCTACAGATACAAAATTAGTCATATGGTTGGTTGAGAACCACTTACATATGTCAACGATTGCTCAAAAGCGAGACCTTTCTGATCCATCAGTTGTACTCGAGTTCGTCAAGTCTGTGAAGACGCAACGCCGCTTGGAGGCACTATATTTGCTAACGGTTGCCGACATACGAGGAACAAGCCCCAAGGTATGGAATGCATGGAAAGGGAAACTGCTAGAAAATTTATATTACCTCACACTAGAGCGTATCAAGGTTGACTCGATTAGGCCCAGTAATATTATTGAGAGAAAAAAACGTAATGCAGAAGCTAAGCTGTCCTCCTATGCCATTCCTAAAGAGGCATACAATAAACTTTGGAATAAATTAGATGAGAGCTATTTCATTCGTCACGAAGAGAGCGACATCGTATGGCATGCGCGCGTTCTTAATTTTCAGGCGGATAGAAAGCAACCCCTTGTGAAAGTAAGGTTGTCGCCCATTGGGGACGGGTTGCAGGTCGTAATTCATGGTGAAGATGAGAATTTGGTCTTTGCAAAGATTTGTGGTTTTTTTGACAACACTGAATTCTCCATTGTAGAGGCAAAAGTTTTTACCACAAAAAATAATCACTACGTCAATACGTTCCAGGTGCTTACTCATCGCGAAGTCGACATTCACTACCAAGACATGATTCGGTATATCGAAGAGGAATTGCCCATCGTTCTTACTCAGAGCTCGCTCCCTAAATCAATCAGTGGAAGAGTTAGCAGAAGACTTAAATACTTCCCCATCAAGCCAGAGGTACTAATAAGAGGCGATGAAAACGGTTTAAATTATTACCTACAAATCACGTGTGCGGATCGCCCCGGTTTGCTGTACGCCATCGCTCAGACGTTAGCCGAATATCGCATTGACATCCATAATGCGAAAATCAACACAATGGGTGAGCGCGTAGAGGATACCCTCCTGGTGTCAGGTGATGCGTTGCGTAGCTCTCGAGAGGCTTTACGGCTACAAAGCGAACTCGTCGAGAAACTTAGCGTGCCTAGAACAAAAATAAAATCAGCTACTCAATAAAACCAAAGGTCGTAAAATCTTTTATTCGAGAGGGATATAAAATTCCATTCAAATGGTCGCATTCGTGTTGCACCACTCGAGCATGAAACCCAGTGACGACTCGATCAATCACTGTGCCGAAGGGATCGAAACCCTGATATCTTATATTGTTATACCTCGGCACAGAGCCACTTAAACCGGGCACTGATAAACAACCCTCTATCCCCTCTTCCATTGTTTCATCCAGTGAATGTATCGTCGGGTTGATCAGCACAGTAAATGGAACGGCACTCGCTTCTGGGTACCGTTCATTACTATCAAAACCAAAGATCACGACTCGTTTGAGTTCTCCGATTTGTGGCGCCGCAAGTCCAGCACCATTCAAATGCGTCATCGTATCTTTCATGTCTTGAATTAATTCGTTCAACTCTCGCGTATTAAAGTCTTGAATCTCTTCAGACCGTTCCAATAACACTGGGTTTCCCATCCTAAGTACCGCTCGAACACTCATAGAATCACCTCATTCACTCAATAAGCTAATGATGTAGGGTTTATCAATGCATAAATATCACGCAAATTACGCCACATACCACCAACATCCATACCAAACCCAAATACAAAAGCATCTGACACTGTAAAACATGCAAAATCCGGCTTGATTCTATTACTTAATTCTTGCCCCCTCTTGTCGATTAAAACCGCGGTCAAGACCTGAGTAGCCCCATTGCCCATTGCCCAGCGCTTCGCCGATTCCATGGTAGCACCGCGATCAAGAATATCGTCTAAAACCAGAACCGTTCGATTTCTAACGGAAATCGTTGGATAAGAAAGGTGTTTCAACTCGCCTCCAGTTGTTCCTGAGCCGTACCGAGACATTGAAAACACATCATATTCCAGCGCAAAATCAAGTTCCGTTAAGAGCTGCCCCGAAAAACATATTGAACCATTAAGGATGCTTAAGACAACCGGACTTAGGTTACCAATACTTCCCTCTATTTCATTTGCAACTCTTTTGATCTCTGCTTGTATCTCATCATTGGTGATTATTTTCTTTGCGGCTCGCCTAATCTCTTCTGCGTCGGTTGTCATTGATTCCTTCATACTATTAACTTTTTAAGGTAAGACTTAAGATTCTCACCAATCTCTGGGTGCTCAAGTCCATATTCGATGTTGGCCTGAGCAAACCCCAATTTTGAACCACAATCAAAACGCCGCCCCTCCAGTAACACGCCAATCACACCGTCACGTCGGGCCAAGACGGCGAGCGCATCAGTCAGTTGAATTTCGCCACCAGACCCACTGGGTAATTGTTCAATAACATCGAAAATCTCATAGGGAAGAATATATCGCCCTACCACGCCTAAATTAGAGGGCGCATCTTCTGCTTTGGGTTTTTCAACGAGGTCAGAGGCAATAACGTATTGCCCCATAGACTCGCGAATTGAAATAACCCCATAAGCACGTGTTTGATACGGCTGAATCTTTTCCAAGCCAATAATCGGCCGATCACTGCCGTCAGTGGCCATTATGAGCTGTTGGACTGCTCCCTTTGAACTTTTAATGAGGTCATCAACGAGCAAAACAGCAAAAGGCTCATCTGATAATGCGGGCTTCGCGCACAAAATTGCGTGGCCCAACCCGAGAGCCGTAGATTGTCTAACGTAGACAAAATCAACTCCCTTAGGCGCTACGGAGTGGGCAATCGCTAGAAGGTCATGTTTTTCTTTTAACGCAAGCTCTGCCTCTAATTCATAGGCGCTATCAAAGTGGTCCTCAATCGCACGTTTATTGCGACCGGTGACAAAAATCATTTTCTTGATGCCTGCCTCAACGGCCTCTTCTACGGCATATTGGATAAGGGGCTTATCTACGATAGGTAACATTTCCTTAGGTGTTGCTTTTGTTGCCGGTAAAAATCGACTACCTAAACCTGCAACTGGAAATACTGCAGCATTAATTTTTTTATTCATCATTTGACTCTAGTAACGTAACAAACTCAGATTCATATACGGTTTTAATCCCTAACTCAGTTGCTTTTTTAAGCTTTGATCCAGGTTTAGCACCCAATATTACATAATCCACATTTTTTGATACAGCGCCTGTAATGGCGCCACCTCGACATTCAATTTCATAACGAGCATCGTCACGTGAAAATTTTTCTAGCGAACCTGTTAGGACAAATATTTTATTTGCGAAGATATTACTTTTGAGCACCTGCTCCGCAGCACCCCACTGCATACCAAGGCTGATCAAGCGGTCGATGACCTGGTTGTGGTACACGTCGTCAAAATAATCCCTAATACTTTTCGCAACAATTGGTCCGACATCCGGAATCTCAACTAAAGCGTCCACAGTTGCAGCCCTCAACTGTTCGAGTGTTTGAAAATGGAAGGCTAAATCTTTTGCTGTTTGTTCACCGACATTACGAATCCCAAGGGCGTAGATAAAACGATTGAATGTAGTGACACGTGAATTCAAAATGGCTCTACAGATATTCATCGCGGATCTTTCGCCCAAGCGCTCCAAAGTAACTAATCCCTCTACTTTCAACTCGTAGAGGTCTGCAAACGATTCAACGAACTGCTTTTCAACCAGTTGATCAATTAACTTCTCGCCCACACCATCAATATTCATCGCTCTGCGGGAACAAAAATGCCAAATCGATTGTGCTTTTTGGGCACGACACCGCATACCCGACGTGCAGCGATAGACCCTCTCGCTTTCCTCTTTAAATACGGTGCCACCGCATTCAGGACATGAGGTTGGCATTAAGAATGCTCTCACGACACCTCTGCGTTCAAGTACGGGGCGGACAACCTCTGGGATTACGTCTCCAGCGCGACGAACAACCACATAATCACCGATCTTGATCTGTTTTCTAACAATTTCATCTTCATTATGGAGGGTAGCGTTGGTCACAACCACACCACCAACACGAACGGGGTCGAGGCGAGCCACCGGTGTGAGGGCCCCAGTCCGACCCACTTGAACCTCAATATCTATAAGTTGCGTAATCTCTTCCTGTGGCGGAAACTTATAAGCGATTGCATACTTGGGGGCGCGTGAGACAAATCCTAATTTCTGCTGATCTTGCAGCAAATTGACTTTGTAGACGACGCCATCAATCTCATAATCTAACTCAGAACGTATTTTTTGTACGTGATCAAAAAAGTTTTGAATCCCCGTTAGACCATAAACGACATTGCTCAATGTAGATGTTAAAAAGCCATACTCTTTAACGCGAATCGCCAAATCAAACTGGGACTCAACTCTATCCGAGGTGGAATCAGGTTGATCAAGACCATAGGCAAAAAAAGATAGTTTACGTGTCGCAGTTATTTTTGAATCTAGCTGTCTTAATGAGCCGGCAGCAGCATTACGTGGATTGGCAAAGATCTTGTCCCCATTGTCTATTTGACGACGGTTTAAGGCATCAAAGTCACGCTTCATCATCACTACCTCCCCCCTAACCTCAAGGTTGTCGGGTGCGTTCTTCGGTAGAATGAGAGGAATAGATCGTACCGTTCGAATGTTCTCCGTGACCTGTTCCCCAGTATCCCCATCACCCCTCGTCGCAGCCTGCACTAAAATCCGATCGACATAACGAAGACTAATGGCTAACCCATCAAATTTAGGTTCTGCAAAATATGTAACATCCGCGTCACCGTAATTCAGAAAATCTCGGACTCGACGATTAAATTGTTGAATATCACGAGCATCAATCGCGTTATTAAGCGATAACATTGGTGTTTCGTGGGCTACGCCTTGAAAAGATGCTAAGGGTTCTGAGCCCACTCTTTTGGTCGGCGAGGCATCGTTTTTTAACTCGGGATGCTGATGCTCGATATCTATTAATTCTTGGAAGAGTCGGTCGTATTCCGAATCAAGGAGGCTCGGATCGTCCAGTCCGTAGTATTCTCGATTTGCCCGATTCAGAATGCCCCGCAACCACTGCGCCCGACTTTTTACCGTCGAATCCTCATCCTTCATTACGAAAATAACTGCTTCGCCACCAGAGATCCAGGGAGAATTTCCAGCTCTTCCATCCGTTGATTTATCTTGTTTAATTGCTGCCTGATCACATCTAAACCTGATTCGCTGACCACTTGGCTGTTGTCATCACAAATACTTGCATTCATCGCATCGGCAAATTGTTTAGCAACACCAGTCATTTTATTAAAGGTTCGGGTAAGATCAGAAACGGTGGTCACATCTAGGAGAAAGGTGATTCCTGAAATTTCTTGCTCTTTCAGTTCCTGCTCCACAAACGGTGTCGCATCTCTATTCTCAAGTGTGAATAGCTCCTTACCTCCTTCATTCATGACAAATACACCATGCCGATTCAGTTTCATTCCTAAAGCCACGGCCAAGCTGAGGACTTCTTCTCCAGACATCAAGGAGTCTCTTGGACGCTCTACTGTTAGGCCAAACAGCAAATCCACTTCATCACTGAATTTCTTTAACTCAAGCGCTCGTTCAGCTTCTGCATCAGCCTTAATCTGCGTCGCAATCGCGCCAGTCGGTACCGTTTCGGCGTAAATGGCCGTGGTAATCATCTCGATTTGTTCGTGGCTCAAAGGACCGTTTCTATCGGTGAGCTGCACCACTATAATCAATTGGTCAAAGACCGAGTCGGGATTAGATACCACAATGGGATCCTTATGTTTACGAGTACTGCCCCAGACTTGATGGCGTTTTGGGATTGTCTCAAGGACCTCTTGTAAGCGACCGGTGGTACTTATGCAAAGCCCTTCGGCTGCAGTGATTCTAATTTGAAAGGTGATGGCAGGATCCAGTGACTCTAAATTTATTGCGTTATTTGCATCGACATCTCTAAAATTATCTGGTGACACAAGTTTGTCAGCTGGAAGTTCAATTGAAGAAATCACTTCGGTTAGCGCGTCACTGACAACAACAGGCTCTCGGCCCTCTACATAGTCCAGCAAGGGGTCATGCCCCACCTCACCCGATTGTTGGTTCAATTTAGACTTGAATCGCCGTTCCTGAAGACGATTGATGATCAAAACGACAAGGATGATTACCACCCCTAACGCCAACAAATATTTCTGTAAATCACTCATTCAGGAACTCCGTAAGCTCAAAATTGTATTGTGTCGCGTATGACGGGCATTAGGCTGCCACGTCCTCGTTTAATTTCATAGCCTCTTCTATATCAACTGCCACCACCCTCGATACGCCTTGCTCTTGCATGGTGACACCAATTAATTGTTCAGCCATTTCCATGGTGATTTTATTATGTGTGATGAACAAGAATTGCGTATTTAGAGACATCGTCTTTACTAAATCACAGTACCTCACTGTATTACTATCATCGAGTGGTGCGTCCACCTCGTCAAGCAAGCAAAATGGTGCTGGGTTCAGCTGAAACAAAGAAAAAACAAGCGAGAGTGCCGTGAGTGCTTTTTCTCCACCGGACAAAAGATGAATAGAGGCGTTTCTTTTTCCTGGAGGTCGAGCAATAACTTCAACCCCAGCGTCAAGAATTTCTTCACCAGTCAGAACCAACCGAGCCTCACCCCCCCCAAAAAGTGCTGGGAACATTTTTCCAAATTGTTGGTTCACCTGCTCAAACGTCTGAGACAAGCGCTCTCGTGTTTCTTTGTCAATACTACGTATCGCAGTCTCTAAGGTTGCGACAGCTTCTAAAAGATCTTCTGCTTGTGAATCTAAGTAGCCTTTTCGTTCTTTAGATTCTGTCAGCTCGTCCAGTGCGGCCAAATTGATCGCACCCAGATTAGCGATCTTACGCTGCAACTGCAATATTAAAGCCTGCGCAACCGTCGTATCAAAGTCTTCAGCCACGACCGAATGGAGTGCATTCTCGTCCGCATTCGAATCAGCTAGTTGCTGCGCAAAACCATCACGATAGAGTCGGTATTCCTGCTCCTTCAGGTTCATAGTATTGATTGAATCACGCAAGGGTTGCAGTCCACGATCGGTTTCTTGTCTGAGCTGTTCGGCGCTTCTTAATTGATGATCCCAGCCAGATAGCACCTCCCGAGCAGTATTTAGCTTTTCTTCAGTCTCAACCCGTCGCGCTAAATATGTTTGAAGCTCTACCGACTGCTCTCCCTCTAACTCTCGATTAACTTGTTCGTTAAGCTCTTCTTTCTGAGCATCCAACCGAATGAAAGATTGATAAACTTGGTGAATATTATCGGATAAATCATTGATTTTATTAGATAATGATCGATACTCAAATGAGCGTTCGGAATATACCGCATTCAAACTACTGATTTCTTCGAGTTTCTCATTCCTGAGTTCACTCGCAAATTGTAGTTCTGAGGCCAACTCGTGGTGCGTTGCAGAGGCTGATTTTAGTTTGACCTCTAAATCGTAAGTCTGAGCCACTGCTCCCGTGTAACGTTCCTGCTCGCTTGCTTGAAGCCCATTCACCTCTAATAGTTCAGAATCTATTTGCGCCAAACGCTCAATGGTGCGTTGGTTAAGATCTGATAACCGCAGGTAGTCTACCCGCTCGAGGTTGAGCTTCTCTTTGAGATCCACATAGCTTTGTCGTGCTGTGCCAATGTCGCCTTTAAGCGCATTAACCGCTTCGGTAATCAATTGTAATTCTTCTAAGGTACTGTCAACCGCCACTTGTGATATTCCAGCCAGCTGAGTCAGCTTCTCAATCTCAAGTTGTCGCGCAAGCACTCCGTGCACCTCTTGATCGGGCGCAAATAGGGCTACGCCACCGGGATAGTACAGGTCACCTCTTTTAGTGATACACATCTGTCCAGACTCTAGTTGGCTCACTAATTTCCGTGCCTCAGCATCTGATTCAGCAATGAATACGTGTGATAACCACTGCTTCGTAAGGCTCTCAGTAGAGATATCATTTGCTTGCACAACCGTTGCCAATGATTTGAATTCAGACTTCGTCGCTGGCGCCCCTTCATGCGAGAAGTATTTATGAAAGAATGAGACCTTAGACGGTGGCTTATTTGTTTCCTCAAAGGTAATCACATCAAGATCCGCAGTCGCAATCGACATTAAACGCTCACGAAGAACCGCTTCGACCGCATCTTCCCAACCCTCTTCAACCCGGAGCAACTCCCACAATCGATCGTCACTGTTAAATCCGCTCAGATCTAACCATTCGCTCAAACGATCTGATTGCGAAACCCTTGCCTGCAGATCACTTAAAGCTTGTTTCCGCGCATTAAGCTCGGAATCGATTTTCCTCTTATCATCTAACTTGATAGCCGCATTTTCTTTTTCTTTTTCAAGTTGATTAAGCTGCATCTCCGACTTGGATAAGGAGTTCCCACGGTCGGTCAATAAACCAGTTAATTGTTGGATGGAGGCATCCATCGACTCAATTTTTCCCTCATCTGGCGGGTTCAAATCAAGACGCTCTTTATCCAACCTGGCTTTCCTATTTGTCAATTGAGCCAACACATCCGTGGCATGTGTCTGGTGTGTTTTATTGAGGTTCAATTGATTTTGCAACTCAGAAATTAACTTTGTTTGCGCATTAACAGCTGACTGCGCAGTCAAAAAAGACTGCTCTATCTTTGGCAGCTGGTTTTTGTTGCTCTCCAAAGCCGACAAGGTTGTGTTTTGTTGCGTACGCACGGTCAGTATGGTTTTCCGAGCATCCCAAAATGTCTGCTCTAAGGCTAACAAATTACGACGCTGTTGATTGTAGGCGGTATCAACATTGCTGAGCTGTTGTTGCGTTCGTTTTCTAGTCTCTCTAAGATGCTCGATCGTTTGTTCGACTCGAGCAATCGAGGAGTTAACCTCATAGAGTGAGCCTTGAATCTCGTTGGTTGCTGAAGCGCTCTCTTCACGTGAGACCTTTAGTTTCTCAAGTTCAGCCTCCGTCTTCCTTAATACTGCTATTGCTCTTTCAAGCTCGGTACCAGTTTGTTTGATTTGCGCCTCGATATGGACCCTTTTTTGATCGGCTTCTCGTTTGCTGTGGTACCACGAATGCTGCTGTGTTTCTTTTAATTGGCTTTCAAACTCATGAAACTTTTCAGCCTGCTGCGCCTGTTGCTCCAGCTTTCGAAGCTGTTTATCCAGCTCAGACCGAATATCCTCTACACGAGAGAGGTTTTCTCTCGTGTCATCAAGACGCAACTCTGTCTCTCGCCGTCGTTCTTTATACTTAGACACGCCTGCGGCCTCTTCCAAAAATGATCTCATATCATCGGGGCGTGCCTCAATGATTCTGGAAATCATGCCCTGCTCAATAATGGCATAGCCTTTCCCACCCAAACCGGTGCCTAGAAAAATATCAGCAACATCACGTCGTCTGACGTGTTGATTATTAAGGTAATAGGAAGAAGTTCCTTCTCGTTCAAGAATACGTTTTACTGAAATTTCTGAATATTGAGACCACGCCCCGGTAACTTTACCCGCACTGTTATCAAAGATCAGTTCGACGCTTGCCCGAGACATAGGTTTGCGATCGCTCGATCCCGCAAAAATAACATCCTGCATGTTCTCACCGCGCAGTTGTTTCGCCGACGTCTCACCAAGCACCCATCGAACAGCATCAATTACATTCGATTTACCACACCCATTCGGGCCAACGACGCCAACCAACTGTCCTGGAACAGGGATATGTGTAGGATCTACAAAAGATTTGAAACCAGCTAATTTAATATGAGTCAGGCGCAAAATAATATCCGTTGAAATCGTTATAATCTCGGATATGAAAAACTGTATCTAAGCGTCACATATCCATCACTTTCATTTTAGCTCAATATCATCATTTAAGAATGCCAAAATCTATTAACGACTTACTCGAAACCTTCCCAAACCCAGCGCCGGAAAATGATTTCTGGATACGGATGCAAATCCCCGAATTCACCTGTCTGTGTCCAAAGACAGGGCAGCCTGATTTTGCAACGCTCTATTTAGACTACTTGCCTGATAAAAAATGTGTGGAGCTCAAAAGCCTCAAGCTCTACACCGTATCTTTCAGAGACAAAGGAGCATTTCATGAAGCCATCACCAATGAAATTTTGAATGATCTCGCGAAACTGACCAAACCTAAATTTATGAGGCTCACTGCTCGATTTTATGTCCGTGGTGGGATCTTCACAACAGTCGTTGTGGAGCATAAGAAAAAAGGATTTAAGCCTGAGAATCCCATACAGTTGCCAGAATTTTCGAATGAAAAGTCTATTTACTAAATCACTACAAAGTTGCGCCACCACCAACTTCAATAACAGCCCCATTGATGTAGCTTGCCTCATCTGAGGCAAGAAATGCATATGTATTTGCTATCTCGGAAGCGTCACCTAGTCGTCCAAGTGGAATCTTTGAAATAATATTACTAAGCACGGTTTCTGGTACATCTTTCAGAATTTCAGTATTAATCATTCCAGGACAAACCGCATTTGCTCTGATGCCGAATCGACCAAATTCGCGCGCCCATGTTTTCGCCATCCCAATAACCCCGAATTTACTTGCGGCATAGTTGGTTTGCCCAAAATTGCCATAGATACCTACGATAGAAGACGCGTTAAGCACCACGCCGGCTTGCTTTTCCATCATGTAAGGGAAAACCGCTTTGGCGCAATTGAACGTCCCTTTGAGATTGACATTAATCACGTCATCAAACAGTTCTTCCGACATATTGATCATCCGAGCGTCTCGAACGATACCCGCGTTGTTCACAAGGACATCGACCTGGCCATACTCCGTGATGACTGAGTCGATCATTTGAGTAATCGCAACGGGATCCGTGACATCGACCACGAGCGCCCTACCAATGCCACCTGCGGCTTTGATCTCAGCATTAACTTGCTCGATGAGTGAAGGATCTATGTCACAGGCAATAACAATCGACCCTTCAGCTAAAAATTTTTCAACTGTCGCATGACCAATACCTCGACCAGCGCCAGTAATGATCGATACTTTCCCTTGTAACCTCATTTAATATTCCTTCATTAAATTAGTTAATTTCAACAATATCGCCCACTGAAACTCGGTCAAATAATTCAACAATGTCTGAATTGGCCATACGAATACATCCGATCGAGCCCGGCGCTCCTAACTGAGTCCCATCTGGACACCCATGAAGATAGATATACCGTCGCATGGTATCCACCGAACCCAGGCGATTGACCCCCACTTCCTTTCCTGACAACCAAAGTATTCGAGTTAACATCCAATCACGATCTGGGTTCATGGCCTGTAGCGAGGTATTGAAAATTTCCCCAGTTGGTCTACGGCGGATAAACACGGTATTAATCGGCTGATTTACACCAATCTTTGCGCGAATACAATGCACGCCTCTCGGAGTTTTAAAACTGTTGTACGTCTCTCCGACGCCAAACTTGGATGTTGACACCAGACAACGTTTAATGACGGGCTCATTCGGCGCATCGCTTATGCTGAGCGTTTGCTGTTTGATATCTATTTTTAAAAACATTATTTCAACGCCGAATTTTAAAAAATGTTTGCAGTACCTCAGCACACTCAGTAGGCATTACACCTCCCAGCACCGAAGTGTGGTGGTTTAATTTTTCGTGCCCAAATAAATCAATCACTGAGCCACAGGCCCCGGACTTTTGATCATACGCCCCAAAAACCAATCGAGAAATTCTTGCTTGCATGATGGCCCCTGCACACATGACGCAAGGCTCTAATGTTGAGTATAACGTTGTTCCTACAAGGCGATAATTTCCCATTATGTTTGCCGCGAGACGCAGTGTGTTCACCTCAGCGTGGGCAGTGGGATCTAATGATGAAATTGGAGAGTTTCCAGATTGACTGATTACCTGTCCATCTTTAACTAAAATAGCACCGACGGGTACTTCTCCTTTCAGCGCACTTTCTTTAGCTAGCGTTAAAGCTTGCACCATGAAGACATGATCGTTGTTAAACAAAACAGAAGGATCCAACCCGCTTCAGACCGCCACAACCAGCTTGCCCAAGTTACGCCCTTGTAATAGGCCAATAAAAGCGCTAGGGGCCTTCTCAATCCCTGCCACCTCATCTTCAAGATACTTAAGTGCCCCTGATTCGACTAACGGCTCAATTTCACGCACAAACTGCAGATAATTTGACCAATGATCAGAAATAATAAAACCATTCACCGAGAGTTTTCGAACAAGAATATTTCTCCACAAATGCGGCGTTGATAAGGTTTCTGTTCGGGCACCAGTTCCCATCGATCCCTCGTTATACCAGCTGATCATCCCACAAACCGGTATGCGACCATGCTCATTCATCCTTGGTATAACGGCCTCGAATAGTTTTCCACCTACATTCTCAAAATAAATATCAACCCCTTCAGGGGCAACCGCTTCAAGCGCAGCACTCAGTGCTTCCGCCGTATTAAAACTTTTGTGGTTTAAACAGTGATCAACGCCAAACTTGTCTACGGCCAGTGCACACTTCTCTTCAGAGCCTGCAATGCCGATTGTCTTGAGACCAAGTTTTTTCGAAAGTTGCGCAACCATTGAGCCAACAGGCCCCGTGACAGCGCCAACGACGAGTGTCTCTCCTGCTTTAGGTCTACCGTGCTGGGTTAAGCCCCACCAACCTGTAAAACCGGGCATACCAAGCACTCCCAGCGCCAGAGATTTTGGCTCTATTGAAATAGGCAGTTTTTGTACTAGTCCACCTTCAATCACTGCTAAATCAGTCCATCCCATGCGACCATAAACCCAGTCCCCCACTTCAAGCCCCTGACAAGCACTCGCTTCAACACACCCAACCGCCCCTGCTTCCATGACGCTTCCAATTTGAATTGGTGGTGCATAAGATCGGGCATCATCCATGCGTCCACGCATGTATGGATCGAGAGAGAAATGTGCGACTTTGACAAGCACCTGACCATCTGTCAGATGTGGTGTGGAAAATGATTCGAAAGAAAAATTATCCAGTGTCGGCAACCCAACTGGTCTGCTTGAAAGTATGACTCGTTTTCCCGTTGCACTCATATCGACCAAACCTTTACGTCAAATAATTAAATAGCGTTGATAATTGCGTTAAGCGTTGGGCTGGGTCTCATCACCTGAGCTACTTTTTTAACATCAGGGTGATAATAGCCGCCGACGTCTACTTTTCCGCCTTGAGCACCGCGGAGCTCCTCAATAATTTTTTCTTCATTCAATCGTAAACTATCGAATACCTTTTTAAATTGTGAAGCCATCTCTTTGTCATCAGGTTGGTCTGCCAGCGCTTCAGCCCAATACATCGCAAAGTAATAATGACTCTCACGATTATCCGCCTCCCCAGATTTTCGAGACGGAGAGCGATTATTGTTTAAGATTTGTTGTGTTGCCGCCTCAGCAGCTTGCCCCAGAATCTTTGCACGTTGGTTTCCAGAAATATCCGCGTAAAACATGAGACTTTCACCTAAAGCACAAAACTCACCCAACGAATCCCATCTTAGGTGATTTTCCGCAAGCAACTGTTGCACGTGCTTCGGAGCCGAACCTCCTGCACCTGTTTCAAACAAACCCCCACCATTCATTAATTTAACAATGGAGAGCATCTTCGCAGAAGTACCAAGCTCCAAAATAGGGAACAAATCAGTCAAATAATCTCTCAATACATTACCTGTAATGGAAATAGAGTTTTCACCTTTACGAATGGTCTCTAAGGTGACCCGCGTTGCCTCTCTAGGAGCCAAAATGTCGAAATTATCTATTACCCCTTCAGACTCTAGGACCGGCTTCACATAAGCCAGAAGTTGAGCATCATGAGATCGTGAAGCATCAAGCCAAAATACGGCATGAGATCGAGTTGCTTGCTGCCTTGAAATTGCTAATTTAATCCAATCCTCAATAGCTGCCTTCTGCGTGACCGAAGCGCGCCACACATCCCCCTGCTCCACAGTATGTTCGTGAAGCAAATCACCATTTGCCGCAAACATCCTGATCATTCCATCAGAAGGCATTTCAAAAGTAGTGGGATGTGAACCATACTCTTCCGCCTTTTGCGCCATCAATCCTACGTTAGCAACAGCACCAGAGCTCGAAGGATCAAGCGCCCCTGTCTCTTTGAAGTACTTGATGGTTTCATCATAAACTGGCGCATAACAGTTATCTGGAATGACGCACTTGACGTCATATTCCTTGCCATCTGGCCCCCATCCCTTACCGCCGGCTTTGATCACGGCAGGCATAGATGCGTCAATGATGACGTCCGAAGGTACATGCAAGTTCGTTATTCCTTTATTGCTATCAACCATGTATAACGCTGGACGAGCTGTTAAGCACGCTTTGATCTCAGCAAGAATCTCGACCTCATCAGCCAAACGACTCAAAACATCCCCAAGACCCGCATTCGGGCTAATACCAAGATCCGTAAATTTCTGAGCGTATTTATCAAAGATGGGACCTAGAAAAACCGAGACTGCGTGACCAAAAAGAATGGGGTCAGAGACCTTCATCATCGTAGCTTTAAGATGTATCGAGAAAAGCACTTGATTTTGTTTTGCGTTTTCGATCTCGGCTTCTATAAAACCACGGAGTGCTTTTACACTTAAGAACGTCGCGTCAACTACGGAGCCATTAGTTAATGAGAGATTATCTTTTAACGTAAGGGCCTCCCCGTGAGTCGGCCTAAACTCGATTCTAGCAATACCTGACTGAGCCGAATCAATAGTCACGGAGCTCTCGTTTGCGTAAAAATCGTTACCTGGCATTGAGGCAACGTGCGTCTTCGATGTCCTCTCCCAAGCGCCCATAGCATGGGGGTTGGCCTTCGCAAACTCTTTCACAGCCTTCGCAGAGCGACGGTCAGAGTTGCCTTCTCTTAAAACAGGATTAACTGCGGACCCTTTCAATGAGTCGTATTTTTTACGCGCGTCTTTCTCGGCATCAGTAGTTGGCTCGTCTGCGTAATTTGGAATACCAAAACCTTGTTGCTGCAACTCGGCAATCGCCGCTTTTAGTTGTGGCACGGATGCGGATATATTCGGCAACTTGATAACGTTTGCTGATGGGCGTGTAACCATGCCGCTAAGCTCCTGGAGGTCGTCGGACTGGCGCTGAGAGTCATTTAGAGATTCAGGAAAAACAGAAAGTATTCGCCCCGCCAATGAAATATCTTTAGTTCCGACCGTGACATTTGCATGCGAAGAAAATGCCTGAATGATGGGCAAAAAAGAACCACTCGCAAGCTCGGGTGCCTCATCAACGATCGTGTAAACAATATCCATCTCTTTATTACCAGCCATACTGGATTACTCCCTTAATAAAAAAACCAAATAAACCTGCCCACCTCCCTAGAGGTCAACTACATCACCTTGCGCGGCCACCTAACGTCCTAACGGGCTATGATATCCCAGTTAGGTGAGGCGATTTTTATAACATTCATCTGGGATTAAAGTACCGGCGAGGCTCAAATCCTCCCGTGGTTAAAAATGCAGAACTGACACTTCAAGCTGCCACGTCACGTCTTATCTAACCCCATCAGGCTAGCCAACACTATCCTTAGCGACAAAATATTTAGGATCCTCAATAACATTTACTTCGACTAAATTTCCAGCACGTGTCAGCAGCCGTCTGCAATCTTGGCTCAAATGTACAAGGTGTAACTTTTTACCGGCATTTTCATAACGCTCAGCCAAGCTATCAATTGCTTCGAGCCCCGAATGATCTGCCACTCTAGATCGAGCGAAATCAATGACGACATCATCATTATCCATTTTTGGATCAAAACGCTCTAAGAATGATGCTACCGAACCGAAGAATAATGGTCCTGTAACTGCATATACGGTCGATCCTTTATGATCTTCACGAGACTCGATGCGAATATATTTCGCGTGCTCCCAACTGAAAACCAAAGCGGAAATGATGACCCCCACGATAACAGCGAATGCTAAATCCGTGATTACGGTAACTGCTGATACAGTAATTAGAATTAAGGCATCACTCACCGGCACTTTGCCGATGATCCTAAAGCTTGACCACTCAAATGTTCCGATCACCACAATAAACATTACACCGATCAACGCAGCCAATGGGATTTGCTCAATGAGTGGCGAGGCTATAAGAATAAACAGTAATAAAAAAAGTGCAGCACTGATCCCAGATAACCTTCCTCGCCCTCCAGAATTAACGTTGATCATGCTTTGACCAATCATCGCGCAACCACCCATACCACCGAAAAATCCAGTTACCGTATTGGCAACACCTTGACCTATACACTCTTGATTCCCGTGACCTCGGGTCTCAGTAATCTCATCAATCAAACGCAGCGTTAATAACGACTCAATCAAACCGATGGCCGCTAAAATAATGGAATAAGGCAACACAATCAGTAGCGTGTCAAAACTCAATGGGGCAACAGGAAGATGAAAAGTAGGTAGCCCACCGCTGATCGATGCCACGTCACCTACGACCTTCGTGTCTAGGTCAAAGCCCCAAACCAAACCTGTAACCGCTCCGATCGCAACTAGCGACGATGGCAACATAGTTGTCAGTCGTGGTAGATAATGAATGATCAACATCGTGACCAATACGAGACCAAGCAATAAGTAAAGGTCTGATCCTTGAAGCCAGGCCACATCAATAATAGAATTTTCTAGGAACGTGTCGGACAACCAACCCGACTTATTGTCATCGCCAAACTGTCTGAGCTGCGCCAAAAAGATGACGATCGCTAGTCCATTCACAAATCCAAGCATCACCGGATAAGGCACGATCCGAATAAACTTACCAAGCTTCAGCAAACCTGCGGTGATTTGCAATATGCCCATAAGAATCACAGCAACAAAGAGATATTCCACCCCGTGTACCGCAACCAAAGTGACCATAACTACAGCCAATGCACCAGTCGCACCACTGATCATACCCGGCCTACCTCCGATGCATGCCGTGATTAAACCCACCATGAAGGCCGCGTAAAGACCGACTAGAGGATCAACGCCAGCAACGAATGCAAATGCCACAGCCTCGGGCACCAAAGCCAGAGCGACAGTGAGACCTGATAACAAATCATTCTTAAGGGACACTACTTGGTTTATTCGGAATTCAAACATAGTTATAAAATCTAATCGTTATAAAACAAAAATTGAAACAAACTGTACGGGTAAAAAAAACCAAGCAACCCCACTTGATAATGAGAATTTTATTGGTACTTTTATAGTTTTCCGCAAGTCTAATTTACGAGTAAAGGGCATGAATTTAAATAAACGCTATAAATCACACGCGGAACTGCTACTCAATATTTATGGGGATCTTCCGCTTCTTGGCTTATCATTTACAAATAGGACTTTAAGCTCACTGGCTTGATGTTCCAATGAAAGCAATAGCTAATTTTAACAGCGGTTAGCGTTGAGCCAGAGTATTTGAGGGCCCATCTAGTACATTAGCGAGGCAAACGATAGCACATTACATTGCAACGAACTATTGACGTCAAAAATCTGTAGCTTTTAAATAACATGAATCTAAAGTTCGTATAATTCGAATATACGAGTGGCGATCGGCATTTGACACCCATCGCATAAGGCCTTTTTTCTCTAATGACTGCGCCTTCATCAGCGCGCAACATGGTCCTCAGGAAAGGGGCGCAGTTGCGCATGCTGACTTGCATCGCTGTGAGGCGCTTGAAAGGTGACTTAAAGCTCCAACATTAAGTGCACACGGAGGGCTAGCAAAAAAATCCCTAATCGAGTGCGTATTGCGTTTCATAATGTGATCGAGGTACGCCAACCTGTTCCTCTTTGAAGAGCACGTAGCTCCCTATTGCCAGTACATCTAAATCAGTACCCATGAAACATTTGAATGCGTCCGCGGGCGAACAGACAATCGGTTCTCCCCGCACATTGAATGACGTATTCACCAACATCGGGCAACCTGTCTTCTCGTGAAATTTAGTAATCAGTGCGTGATAGAGTGGATTGGTATCGGGATGCACTGTCTGCAACCGTGCCGAATAGTCAACGTGCGTCACAGCTGGCACCTCAGATCGACAGACGTTTAGCTTGGCGATGCCGAATAAGTCCCCCTCTTCCTTTGTCATAATCCGACGTTTAGACTCATTCACATCAGCCACGAGCAACATATACGGGCTATCCCCTTCGTACTCAAACCACTCCTTCACATATTCACGCAAAACACTTGGCGCAAACGGACGAAAACTTTCTCGATATTTCACCTTGAGGTTTAATTTTTTTTGCATCATCGGCGAACGCGGATCAGCAAGTATACTGCGCGCACCTAGAGATCTTGGACCAAACTCCATTCTTCCTTGCATCCAACCCACAGCCTTTTCCTCCGCTAACGCGTCTGTGACAATTTCTAGACATTCATCTACTTGATACCTGTGAAATGTGGCGCCACTCGTTATCAATTGAGTCTCGATTTCCTCATCGGTGAAGCTCGGACCAAGATACGAACCCAACATACCGTCACGAGAAGAGACAGAACTACGCTGCTGGGCAAAATGCAAATACCATGCCGACAACGCTGCGCCCAGAGCACCACCCGCATCACCAGCTGCCGGTTGAATCCATACATGATCAAATATCTTCTCTTGCACTAAACGACCATTAGCCACACAATTAAGCGCAACACCTCCAGCGAGACATAAATTCTTTTGACCAGTTTCTTGGGCTATATTCTTTGCAATAAGTAAAACTATATCCTCAGTTACCTTTTGGATAGAGGCCGCCAAGTCCATCTCACGTTGTGTCACTTCAGTCTCTGCAGAACGCGGTGGACCCCCGAAGAGAGTATGAAATTTTTTATTCGTCATGGTCAATCCAGTGGCGTAGTCAAAGTACGTCATATCAATCTGGAAGCTTCCATCGACTGCAATGTGGATAAGTTTCTCTTTGATTAGTTCCGCGTATATCGGTGTCCCATAGGGAGCAAGACCCATGACTTTATACTCGCCTGAATTAACCTTAAATCCTGTGTAATAAGTAAATGCTGAATACAACAAACCCAATGAATGCGGAAAATGCATTTCTTTGATAATTTTAAGTTCCTTACCAGAACCAACCGCCCAGGAGGTCGTCGTCCACTCGCCCACCCCGTCAATCGTTAGAACGGCAGCGTCATCAAACGGAGAAGGATAGAAAGCACTGGCGGCATGTGAAAGGTGATGCTCCGAGAATAACAAACGCTCACCCCAATTGATTGAAACACCTAGCGTTAGAGAGAGTTCCTTGATCAACCGACTTTTTTGAAATAACTTCTCTTTAATCCAAAGCGGCATTGCCGATACGAAACTTTTAAAACCTCTGGGAACAAATGCAAAGTAGGTTTCCAGTAGCCGCTCGAACTTTACGAACGGTTTTTCATAGAACACTACGCTGTCAATTTTACTAGCACCC
>CAJXPC010000003.1 GCA_913057845.1 uncultured Pseudomonadota bacterium | reverse complement strand
TCTCGTGGGCTCGGAGATGTGTATAAGAGACAGATTCATTATGGGCGGAGTGTTCGTTGTTGAAACGCTGTCGGTGGTGATTCAGGTGGCATCTTTTAAGTTAACAGGTCGGAGAGTTTTTCGCATGGCGCCGCTGCATCATCATTTTGAGCTAAAAGGCTGGAAGGAAAATCAAGTTGTTGTTCGTTTTTGGATTATTACGATGATGTTGGTGTTGATTGGACTTTCAACGTTGAAATTGAGGTAAGGATTGTTGGACATTTGAGCATATGATGAGTCGTCAAGTTGATCAATCAGGCAATGACGTGTTTTCCTCTTTTGAGGGGAAAGTTGTTCTTGTTCTAGGGGCTGGTGCTACAGGTGCATCAATCGTACGTTGGTTGACCTTGAACGGGGCGACAGTTGTACTTGCAGACTCTCGAGAAAACCTTCCAGGTTTTGGTCTGTTGCAAAAAGAATTTCCAGAAATTACTGTTCGACCCGGACCATTTTCTGACAAGCTTTTCACGGGTGTCGATTTGGTTGTTTCCAGTCCTGGAGTCCCATTGGCGGCACTCCCTTTAGAGAGACTTAAAAATCAAGAGATACCAGTAGTTGGAGATATTGAAATTTTTCTACGGGAGAATATAAATCGATTTAGAGCCAAAGTGATCGCGATTACAGGAACCAACGGAAAAAGTACTGTAACCCGCATGGTCGAAAAAATTCTTCAATCGTGTGGTCTTGATGCGGTTGCGGTTGGAAACATTGGCGTCCCAGTCCTTGATGTTTTGACCCAGATATTGAAAGGGGATAGGGCGCCTCCTGACGTTTTTGTGATTGAGATATCCAGTTTTCAGATTGATACAACTTATTCGTTCGAATTCGACGCCATGGCCGTGCTTAATATCTCTGAGGATCATTTGGATCGATATCCGAGTTTTGACGCCTATGCGGCGTCAAAATGTCGCATATATTCAGGTCGCGGAGTGCGCATAGTCAATCGAGATGATCCTATGGTGTATGGCGCAATCCCGATGTTGGATTCGGTTGTGTCCTTCGGCTTAAGTCGTCCCAATGGTCATGGAGAGTGGGGAGTTGATCAGGTTGAGGGTGATCTATGGTTGATGTGTGGCGAACAAAAGGTTTGCCGATCTGCTGAGCTAAAAGTGTCTGGATCTCATAATGTTAGTAATGCGTTGGCTGCTCTGGCTTTGTCGAGTACGGTTTTGGTTAGACGTGAGGGGCTGGCGACCGGATTGCTCTCGTATGAAGGATTAAATCACCGTATGCAGTGGGTTGCTGATGTGGGAGGAGTTCGTTTTTATAATGATTCAAAAGCCACAAACGTAGGTGCGACCTTGGCTGCGATTTCTGGTTTATCTACACCTTGTGTCCTGATCCTTGGGGGAGAGTCAAAACAACAAAATTTTGCCCTATTGATTGAGGCTGTTCGTGAAAATATAAGAGCGGTGGTTTTAATGGGTAAAGATGCGCCTTTGATTAAGCATGCTTTGCGGGATGCTGGTGCGCAGATATACGATGCGCCAAGCATGATCGATGCTGTTCGACTCTCGGCTGAAATGGCCAAATGCGGAGATGTTGTTTTGCTGTCTCCAGGCTGTGCGAGTTTTGATATGTTTGAAAGTTATGCGCACCGCGGTGATATGTTTGTGGATGCGGTTAGGAGCTTGAGTTAATGTTATCTGACTCAGTGAGCTGGTCAAAAAAAGCTCAAAAGAGTGTGTCTTATGATTTTGATTTGGTGTTGTTTTGGTTAACGCTAGGGCTCCTTGGTCTAGGGGTTGTGATGGTTTATTCCTCATCTATAGCCATTGCTGATAATTCTGTTTTGGTTGGCGGAAGCCCATATCGATTTCTTATTCGACATCTATTTTCATTGTCAATCGGACTGATGTTGACCCTTTTGGCGACACAAATTCCCTTGAGATATTGGGAGGCAATAGCGCCAGCCTTATTTGTGATTGGCCTCGTCATGCTTGTCGCAGTAATCATCCCTTGGATAGGTCATGAGGCAAACGGCAGTCGTCGTTGGTTTAGATTTGCGGGCTTCAGTTTTCAGCCTTCTGAATTGATGAAATTTGCTGCAGTTATTTATGCGGCGGATTATACAATCAGGAAAGGCGTACATATGTCTAGTTTTAAACGTGGTTTTTTACCATTGTTCAGCGTGATGGTTTTAACAGGAACACTTCTTCTACGTGAGCCGGATTTTGGTGCGTTTGTGGTGATCACTGCGATTGCGATGGGTGTGCTTTTTCTTGGGGGAATGAACTGGAAGTTGTTTGCAGTTTTGACGTTACTCCTTTTCGTGGCATTCGTTGGCCTGATTAATATGGCGGAATATCGTCAGGCGCGTCTTTTTGGATTTCTAAATCCCTTCGGGGATCCGTTAAACACGGGTTATCAGCTCACTCATTCACTTATGGCGTTTGGGCTTGGGGGACTATTCGGCGTAGGCCTTGGAGACAGCATCCAGAAATTGCATTACTTGCCTGAGCCTCATACGGATTTTATTCTCGCGGTAATCGGTGAGGAGATGGGTTTTGTTGGCGTTGCAGTAACGGTGGCAGCTTTTGGATGGTTAACTTTAAGAATGATTATGATCGGCAATCAGGCTGCTCGTTTAGAGCGATATTTTGCTGCTTTGGTGGCTCAAGGTGTTGCTATTTGGATTGGTGTTCAGGCTCTGATTAACATGGGGGTGAATGTTGGCGCGCTTCCAACGAAGGGCCTCACTCTACCGCTGCTATCGTTCGGGGGCAGTGGCCTGATAATGAACTGCTTAGCGATCGGAGTGATCTTTAGGATCGACTATGAAAATCGCGCCCTCATGAAGGGGGTAAACCTTTGAGTAAACGGATTCTAATAATGGCGGGGGGCACCGGTGGACATGTGTTCCCAGCTCTTGCCGTAGCCGATTATCTTGAGAAAAGAAATTGGGACGTTTTTTGGCTTGGTGGGACGAGGGGTTTGGAAAAGCAATTGGTCAAGCTGGCTCCTTCTAGAACTTTATTTATTAAGTTTTCTGGCGTTAGAAGGAATGGTATCCTGGGTTGGCTGCTCCTACCCATAAACTTGTTGTTTGCTTGTTTAGAGGTCATTCAGTTTTTTAAAAAGATTAAGCCTGACGTGGTCGTTGGGTTTGGTGGCTATGTCAGTGTTCCTGGCGGTGTTGCCGCTTTTCTTAACCGTTGCCCAATGGTTATCCATGAGCAGAATGCGATCCCCGGATTAGCGAATAGACTGCTGGCTAAATTCAGCACAAAAGTGTTGTTGGGTTTTCCTGGCTCAATTGGTAGGGGTGTATATGTTGGTAACCCGCTGAGACCGGAATTTGAAAACATCCGCTCCCCAGAGATTCGATATGCGGAGCGAGAGGGGCGCTTAAAGATCCTTGTTGTTGGAGGCAGTTTGGGCGCTAAAACGTTTAATGAGCTTGTGCCTGTTTCGATTTCTAAGATTCGCAAAGACGATCGACCGCACGTTGTTCATCAGGCGGGACGAAATAAGCTGTCTGAACTACAAAAGTTATACGATAAATTGGGAGTCGAGGCTACCTTGTCCGAGTTCATAGAAGATATTCCTTTAGCTTATTCACAAGCAGATTTAGTCATTTCTCGAGCTGGGGCGTTATCGGTTTCTGAAATAGCTGCTGTTGGGGTTGCCAGTATCCTTGTGCCTTATCCGTTTGCGGTTGATGACCACCAAACAAAGAATAGTGAGTTTTTGGGAAAATTGGGGGCTGCGATTATCATTGATGAGGCTAAAATTTCCGCAGATTTGTTGGTCGGATACTTAGAGAAGTTCAGTCGACCGGAGCTCATGATGATGGGTGTAAAGGCCAGATTGGGTCGTAAACAGGGCGCATCAATTTCTGTTGGGCAACACATTGAGGATCTGACCCCATGAAATATAAAGTCAAGTCGATACACTTTGTAGGTATTGGTGGCGTTGGTATGAGCGGCATTGCTGAGGTTCTATCTAATCTTGGTTATGAGGTGTCTGGATCTGACTTACGAGAATCCCCTGCTGTTATACGATTGAGGGGCTTGGGCATTGATATCGTAATTGGCCACAATGTGGCCAATGTGGCCAATGTGGATGTGTTGGTCACATCTTCTGCGATTGATCCTGAAAATCCTGAGATTGTTGAGGCAAAGCGTAAAGGAATTCCTGTCGTTCCAAGAGCGATGATGCTCTCAGAATTGATGCGATTTAAACAAGGCATAGCCATTGCAGGCACTCATGGTAAGACTACGACTACAAGCTTGGTAGCAAGTGTTTTGGCCGAGTCAGGTATGGATCCAACTTATGTTATTGGTGGTCGACTTGCGTCTGCAGGAACTAATGCGCGTTTAGGGGAGGGAGATTTTATTGTTGTCGAGGCTGATGAGTCTGATGCGTCTTTTCTGCTGTTACAGCCAGTAATCTGTGTTGTGACAAACATTGATCGCGATCACCTCGAGGCTTACGATCATGATTACGAGCGTCTCAAACAAGCGTTCTCGAACTTTATTTCCCGTATTCCGTTTTACGGGACTGCTGTGTTGTGTTTGGATGATCCAGGTGTTAAAGAGATCTTGCCCAATTTATCTAGGCATATCATCACCTACGGTTTTGATAAAGAGGCGCAAATCAGGGCTGGCGTTCCTAAGCGAACAGACGGAAAAATGTGCTTTACGGTCGAGCGAAATTTCGGATCTAAACTCTACCCTCCATTGGAGATACGTTTGAACTGTTTGGGGAATCACAATGTGCTGAACAGTCTTGCTGCAATTGGTCTGGCGACAGAGTTGGGCATTGGCGATGAGGTTATTTGTCGCGCACTGGAGTCATTCCAAGGTGTCGGCCGAAGGCTGGAGGCCTACGGTAGTGTCACAATTGGTAAGAAGACTGTGACGCTATACGATGATTATGGTCATCATCCGAGCGAGGTTGAGCCTACGTTGGCAGCAATCCGGGAGGCTTATCCGAATAATCGGTTGGTGCTTGTGTTCCAACCACACAGATATACGCGCACTAGGGACTGCTTTGACGATTTTGTCAGAGTGTTGAGTAAGGCTGACGTGCTGATTATTACCGATATCTATTCTGCGGGTGAGCTTCCTATTGTTGGGGTTGATAGCTCTGGAATTGCCAGATCGATCAGACTGGTTTCTGACTTGAATCCTGTCTGTGTTCGGGGAGTTGAAGATGCTGGCCTGATGCTCATAGAGTTAGTCGAGGATGGTGATCTTGTTATCACAATGGGTGCGGGCACGATTGGGTCGCTTTCTGCAAGCTTAGTGGCTGGTAGCGAAGAGCCAAATTGTGTTCAACAAAGGGAGGCCTAAACGCTAGACATGAATCCTCAGGCTACATTGCTAGAGAACGTACCAATGAGTCGACAGACCGCCTGGAGAGCTGGGGGAGCGGCAAGGTTTGGTTATGCGCCTTCGTCTGAAGAGGATCTTTCGTTATTCCTTGCGCGCCATACTATTGCTGATCTGCCTATCGTGTTTGTTGGGCTTGGAAGTAATCTGCTCGTTCGTGATGGAGGCCTTGCGGCACTTGTCGTATTTACTCATCGAGGACTTTCTAATTTGTCTATTTTAGGTCATGGGGTAAATGCTTTGTTCTATGCCAGTTCAGGAGTTGCGTTACCCAAGTTAGCTCGTTTTTCAGCGAATATGGGTTATGAAGGCGCAGAGTTTATGGCGGGGATTCCCGGCTCTGTTGGTGGGGCATTGGCAATGAATGCGGGTTGTTATGGCTCTGAGGTTTGGGATTGTGTTAAACGCGTGAGGACGATCACAACGAATGGAGAGATTAAAGAAAGACCGGTCTCTGATTATTTGGTTGGTTATCGAAAGGTCAGTCCAAAACATGAGGAAAAAGAGTTTTTCATTGGTGCGTGGTTCGGTTTTGTCGAAGGTGATGGCCAAAAGTCGAGAGCTAGGATCAGCGAACTTTTGAAACGACGGGTTCGTGAGCAACCATTGAGTAAACCAAATTCAGGTTCTGTGTTTCGGAATCCTGATGGAGATTTTGCGGCCAGACTTATTGAAATTAATGGATTAAAAGGTCGCTCTAACGGCGCTGCTGTAGTATCCGACAAGCACGCTAATTTCATCATTAATAATGGTGATGCGACTGCGAAAAACATTGAAGATTTGATCGCTGAGGTTCAATCTGAAGTGGAGTGTAAATCAGGCATTCGATTGAAAAGAGAGGTTCATATTGTGGGTGACCATTGTTGACTAACGTTAAGGAGATGGGGTTGGTGGGAGTTCTCTACGGTGGTAACTCCTCTGAGCGAGAAGTTTCTCTTGAGTCGGGAGCCGCTGTTTACCGAGCGTTAATCAATCTGGGCGCACATGCGGAACTGATTGATACGGCTCAGGATGGCGCCATAGAGGCGCTGACCTCGAAGATAGATCGAGCAGTGATTATGTTGCATGGGCGGGGTGGTGAGGATGGAGCCATTCAGGGGTTACTTAAAACCTTAGGCATTCCATACTCTGGCAGTCGCGTTTCGGCTTGTGCGCTCGCGATGGATAAATGGCGATCTAAATTGATATTTGAGGGTTGTGATGTTCCTACGCCAAAATTTTCATTGGTTCAGACAGCTGAAGAGTTAGTTATGGCAATGGATGATTTGGGGTTGCCGTTAGTCGTAAAACCGTCCAGAGAAGGATCTACGATCGGCATCACTAAAGTCACGCAAAGGCAAGATGCTAAAGCAGCATTTGACCTGGCTAGAAAGTTTGATGCAACAGTAATTGCCGAACAATTTATAGAAGGTGATGAATTAACGGTGGCGGTGCTGAATGGGGAGCCTTTGCCTGTGGTTCGAATCGTGGCCCAGAATAACAATTATGATTATCAAGCTAAATATCACTCGGAGGAGACGAGGTATTTTTGTCCTTCTGGGCTTGACTCCAATATTGATCGAAACATACAGAATGTCGCGATGAGGGCTTTTGAGGCTCTTGGTTGCTCGGGTTGGGGTAGGGTTGACGTGATGCTGGATCAGGCTGGGGGACCTTGGGTTTTAGAGGTCAATACAGTTCCTGGGATGACTGCGCATAGTCTGGTGCCGATGGCAGCGTTGGAATTGGGCCTTACCTTTGAGCAGTTGGTTCTTGAAATATTGCGGGGCTGCGATGTGGCATAACTACAGAGCATTGAACAAGATTAGCTTTGGGTTGTTGTTCCTCTCGAGCCTGTATCTTTGTCAGACGGCCTTTAAGGCTGGTGTTAATTTAGATTTTTTTAAGGTAAGTCGTATCAACTTCGTTGGTGATATCGATCATGTGTCTCGTGACCAGTTTGTATCAGTTGTCAGGAAACGTTTTAAGGGCGGGTTTTTTAATTTGAATTTAAGGGAAGCGAAAGACTCGCTTGAGCGCTTGCCTTGGATCGAGACTGTTGAAATTAAAAGAGTTTGGCCGAATGCTATCGAGGTTTTTGTCTCGGAGCGAAATGCAATAGCTCGGTGGCAAGATGGCGGGCTTTTGGATGGTTCGGGTGAGCTTTTTGATGGGGCGTTGGACGCAAGGCTTCCTACCCTCGATGGCCCTGTTGGACAGCATATTACTGTAGTAGCAAAGTATTTAAGCTTGTCCGCATTGCTGGAGCCTTACGCAGTCAGCATTGATCGATTACGGTTAACAAAACAGCAGTCTTGGTATGGCCATCTGTCTAGCGGCGTTGTGGTCGCTTTGGGAGAAAAAAATGTGGAATCTCGATTGGAGCGATTCATGAGGTTTTTTCCGGAAGCTGAACCGCGTTTTAAACAAGATGTTAAGTACGCTGATTTAAGATACACGAATGGTTTTTCGGTTAGCGCAACTGTTAGTCAGAAGGATGGATCCTAAAGATGAAAAATATTGAATGGGCGAAAAAAAATGGAGCGAAGATTAAATCTCAATATGCTGACATTATTGTTGCTCTAGATATAGGTACTTCGAAGATAGCAGCGGTTGTTGCTGAGATTAAGGAAGATGGCCAATACGAGGTTATTGGACTCGGGAGCTCCGTGTCTCAAGGAATGAAAAAAGGTGTTGTTGTCAATATAGAATCAACAGTTAATGCGATCCAGCGGGCCCTTGAAGAGGCAGAGCTGATGGCCGACCGAAAAATTAAAGAGGTGTGGACGGGGATTGCCGGTGGTCACATTAAAAGTTTTAATTCTCATGGCATGGTTGCAGTTCAAGGTCATGAGGTGACTCAAATTGACATTGATCGAGTTGTAGACACTGCTCGAGCGATCCCAATACCTACAGATCAACAAATTCTCCACGTGCTTAATCAAGAGTTTGCTATTGATGGCCAAGAGGATGTTCGGGAGCCGCTAGCAATGTCTGGAATGCGCTTAGAAGTAAAAGTGCATATCGTTACTGGAGCAGTGTCGGCTGCTCAAAATATTCTAAAGTGCGTACGGCGATGTGGTTTGGAAGTCGGCGAATTGATTTTGCAGCCCTTAGCATCTGCCATGGCGGTTCTGTCCGAGGATGAGAAGGACTTGGGTGTTTGTCTCATTGATATTGGGGGCGGGACCAGTGATATCGCAATTTTTACGCAAGGAGCGATTCGGCATACCGCTGTTATCCCAATTGCTGGCGACCAGATAACCAGCGATATTGCGATGGCTTTTCGAACACCAACTAAGGAAGCGGAGGATATCAAGCGACGTTATGGTTGTGCGCTCCGTGGGCTGGCCGATTCAAGTGAGAGTATTGAGGTGCCCGGAGTCGGAGATCGTCCTCCAAAGAAGCTATCGCGACAAATGCTCTCTGAAGTTATTGAGCCTAGGGTGGAGGAGTTATACGGCCTGATTTTGGCGGAAATTAGCAGAAGCGGTTTAGCAGAACTTCTGTCTTCTGGGATCGTAATTACCGGGGGCAGCAGCGCAATGGAAGGGATGGTGGAGCTCGGGGAAGAGGTCCTGCATATGCCTGTTCGGCTTGGTACGCCGACCTATACCGGTTCTTTGGCGGAGGTTATTCGTAACCCACGTTATTCGACAGCTGCGGGACTTTTAAGTGCTGGAGTTTTTCATAGAGAGAAACAAAAGGTAGATCAAATGAAAAACGGCTCAGTGAAAACCGTAGTATCTAAAATGAAACGTTGGTTCGAAACAAATTTTTAATGACGTAACTAGTTTATGAGCGAAGTAATTGTTACACTAAATACATAAATAAGACCGAGGAGTTGTCCATATGTTCGAGATCCTAGATAGCCAATCGCAAGAGGCGGTTATAAAAGTTATCGGAGTTGGTGGTTGCGGCGGTAATGCTGTAGACCACATGATAAAAAAAGGCGTTGAAGGGGTTGAGTTTATTTGTGCGAATACTGATGCACAGGCACTATCTCGCAACAAATCTGAACGCACAATTCAGTTGGGAACTCAAATTACTAAAGGGTTAGGCGCCGGGGCAAATCCAGGCGTTGGACGGGAGGCGGCCTTAGAAGATAGAGAGGCAATCGCAGAGTTAATTGACGGTGCTGATATGGTGTTCCTAACCGCCGGCATGGGAGGCGGGACTGGCACCGGAGCCGCTCCAATATTTGCTGAAGTGGCGAAGGAGTTAGGCATCTTAACGGTAGCGGTAGTGACCAAACCGTTTGCTTTTGAGGGTAAACGCCAAAACGTAGCATCTGAAGGATTAGCAGAGCTAACGAAATATGTTGATTCATTAATTGTGATTCCCAATGATAGATTGATGGCTGTACTCGGGGACGATGTAACTATGTTAGATGCATTTGAAGCGGCTAATGACGTGTTGTATGGCGCAGTATCGGGTATTGCTGAGGTCATTAAGTGCCCAGGCTTGGTGAATGTTGACTTTGCCGATGTTAAAACCGTGATGTCGGAAATGGGTATGGCGATGATGGGGTCGCACATGGCTTATGGGGACGATCGAGCAAAAAGAGCTGCGGAAGGTGCTGTTGCAAGCCCCTTGTTAGAGGGGGTGGATTTGCATGGAGCGAGAGGTGTGCTGGTTAACATAACATCTAGCTTGAATTTGAAGATGAAGGAAGTCCACGAGGTAATGGCAACGATTAGAAAATTTACTGCCGAGGATGCGACCATTATTGTTGGCACAGTGATCGATGAAGATTTAGATAATGATTTGCGAGTCACGATTGTGGCTACTGGCATTGGTGGCGGTGAGGCTAGGGCTAAGGCTGTTCCCGTTTTAGTAAGAACTGGGACGGATAATGATGTTGTCGAAGATGTGATGCGTGAGGATCCTGATACACCAGCAGTTATCAGAAGAAGAGGGCGTCAAGCCGCTGTAACTGCGCTGAGACAGACCGGGGTTGAGGATTTGGATATACCGGCTTTTTTACGCCGTCAAGCTGACTAAACTATTGGAGATTTTAGTAATGCAGGTGTTTCTAATAGATTTGCCTGGATTGATTACACTGGTTAACTGAAGATGATTTGCCAACGCACTTTAAAGAACTTAGTTAAAGCCACGGGTATCGGTTTGCATACAGGTAAAACGGTTGTGCTCACCCTTCGCCCAGCGGCCCCTAATACAGGTATTGTGTTTAGGCGTGTCGACCTGAGCCCAATTGTAGATATTAAGGCAGACCCATTTTTAGTAGTCGATACCCGTCTTTCCTCATGTCTCGAACATCAAGGGGTTAAAGTGCAAACCGTAGAGCACTTGATGTCCGCATTGTGTGGCTTGGGTATCGATAACGTATATATCGACCTAAACGCGGCTGAAGTGCCAATTATGGATGGATCCGCATCACCTTTTGTGTTCTTGATTCAATCGGCAGGTATTGAGGAGCAGTCAACACCGAAGAGGTTCATCCGAATTAAGAGCGACATTCGTGTTGACGATGGCGATAAGTGGGTTTCATTTTCTCCGCACCATGGATTTAAAATTGATTTCAGTATTGATTTTAAGCACCCAGCATTTGCTGATAAAAATAAATCAGTTTCATTGGACTTCAAAAACACTTCTTATGTGAAAGAGGTCAGCCGTGCGAGGACTTTTGGATTCACGCAGGATGTTGAAATGTTGCGGTCTCAGGGGTTGGCGCTTGGTGGAAGTTTCGAAAATGCTATTGTGATGGACGAATATCGAATATTGAACTCAGATGGGCTGAGGTATGACGATGAGTTCGTCAAGCATAAAGCGCTTGATGCTATTGGCGATCTATATCTGCTTGGTAGGCCGCTCATTGGTGCGTTTTCAGCTCATAAATCTGGACATGAGTTGAACAATAAGTTGTTGCGTAAATTAGTAGAGACGGAGTCTGCTTGGGAGCAGGTCGAGTTCCTACAAAACTCCAATCTGCCGGGATTTTTGCACGCCAACTTGCAAACGGCTTGACTACGATCTAAATAGTTTTTTCTTCATCTGGGCAATAAAGTCTAAGGTGCTCTCAGTGTGGGATATAGGTGGTCGTTTGGCATGTGGCATAGGGTTGTCAGTTGGCACCACTCTAATCTCAAGTGTTTCCACCATTTCGCATCCTTTCCAGCCTTTAATGTGGCGTAGAACTGTGGGTGACATTTGCCTGATTTTTGCGCTAATGATCTGGTTCCCCGCAAAAATCGTTAATTTTTTTGGGGTAGCTAAAACGATTTCTACTTTATTTTGGATGGTCTTGGGGAGGACGTCTCTAATCTTGGCCTGCAGTGTTTCCATGGTGTCGATTTGACTCTGCAGGCTTGTCAGGTCTGGATGGCTTTTAATGATATTGCGAATATTGGTATATTTAGCCATAAGCAAGGTGGTACGGCGTTAATTTTCCATGCGAATCAAGTCCAACATGTAAGGGTAGTCGTGGCCGATTAAAATCTTCTGCACATAATTGATGCGCCACTCCACGTGTTAGACTAACAGGTTTAAGTGAACTATTCCGCTAAGGCGAATTTGATGATTTCTAAAGTACTCAACAAGATATTCGGTAGCCGTAACGACCGATTATTAAAGACTTACCAAAAGACAATTCTGCTGATAAACCAACTTGAGGATGAGTTGGTGACTCTCTCTGATGACGAACTGAAGCACAAGACGATTGACTTTAAGCAACGTCTTGATTCGGGAGAGGGCCTAGACGATATTTTGCCTTATGCATTTGCCGTTGTACGGGAAGCAAGTAAGCGTGTTTTACAAATGAGGCACTTCGATGCTCAGCTGTTAGGCGGGATAGCCCTTCACCAAGGAAAGATATCTGAGATGCGCACTGGTGAGGGTAAAACATTAGTAGCAACGTTGCCTGCCTATCTTAATGCCTTATCGGGGTCTTCCGTACATGTAATTACCGTTAATGATTATTTGGCTAACCGAGATGCCAAATGGATGGGTAAGGTTTTCGAATTTCTTGGCATGACCGTTGGCGTTAATCTTTCAGGTCAGGACCACGAACAGAAACAGTCAGCCTACGCAGCAGATATAACTTACGGCACGAATAACGAGTTTGGCTTTGATTACCTTCGAGATAATATGGTTTTTCAAAAATCAGATAAGGTTCAGCGGGATCTGTCATTCGCGATTGTTGACGAAGTCGATTCGATATTGATTGATGAGGCGCGAACGCCGCTTATCATTTCAGGCCAAGCTGATGACAATACTGAGCTCTACCTTAAAATAAACGCAGTTGCTTCAAAATTAAAGAAGGGCGAGCAAAAGAGCGAGCAAGAGAACGAGGAAGAGGATGGAGACTTTACTGTTGACGAGAAGTCGAATCAAGTTGTATTGACTGAGCGAGGGTATGAAAACGCTGAGCAGTTTTTGCTTTCAGCAGGGCTACTGGCTAATGAGGGGAGTCTCTATGATCCGACAAATATATCCTTAATTCATCACGTTTACGCCGCGCTACGCGCTCATAATTTATTTTTCAAGGATCAGCATTACGTAATTCAAAATCAGGAAATTGTGATCGTTGACGAGTTCACCGGTCGTATGATGGCGGGAAGACGCTGGTCTGACGGGCTACACCAGGCTGTTGAGGCAAAAGAGGGTGTAAAAATTCAAAAGGAAAACCAGACTCTCGCATCGATAACTTTTCAAAATTACTTTCGGATGTACGATAAGTTGGCGGGAATGACGGGAACTGCAGATACAGAGGCCTTTGAGTTCCAGCAAATATATGGTCTGGAGACAGTCATTATCCCGACTCATCGAGATATGATTCGTGAAGACAAGATGGATCAGATCTATAAGACGAGTAAGGAGCGGTATAACGCCGTCCTGATTGACCTTAAAGATTGTTACTCTCGTGGGCAACCGGTCCTCGTAGGTACAACATCGATAGAAAACTCTGAGCTCATTTCTGCCCTGTTGGATCAAGAAGGGTTGTCACATCAAGTTTTAAACGCGAAACAACACGATCGAGAGGCGGAGATTATCGCTCAAGCTGGTCGCCCTAAAATGATCACCATAGCGACCAATATGGCTGGTCGTGGAACGGACATTGTGCTTGGTGGAATTTCCACCGATGCTGATCAAGAAGGCGAATGGCAGGAGAGACATGACAAAGTATTAGCACTCGGTGGGCTGCACATCATCGGAACAGAGCGGCATGAATCTCGAAGAATTGACAATCAGTTAAGAGGTCGTTCGGGTAGACAGGGAGATTCAGGGTCGTCTCGATTCTATTTGTCATTAGAAGACTCACTTCTCAGGATATTTGCGTCTGATAGGGTGGCGGCGATCATGGATCGCTTGAAGTTGCCTGAAGGCGAGGCGATTGAGCATCCATGGGTCACCAAGGCTATCGAAAACGCACAAAGGAAAGTTGAAGGTAGAAACTTTGATATTAGGAAACAACTTTTGGAGTTCGATGATGTTGCTAACGAGCAGAGAAAAGTCATTTATGAGCAGAGGAATGCTTTATTAGACTCCATTGATACAGTCGATATGGTGGCTGGTATGCGAGATGGAGCAATAGAGGATTTAGTAGAAAGTTTTATTCCACAAGGTAGTCTGGAAGAACAATGGGATGTGTCGGGCTTAGAGACAGCATTGCTTACCGAATATACGCTTGAGGCCGATTTGGGTAACTTAATGGATGAGGCAACGGAGCTAGAAGTTCAAGATCTCGTCGACGAGATTAAGACTCGAGCGCAAAAGTTTTATGATGGAAAGATGACTGATGCGCCTACTGAGGCGGTTCAACAATATGAGCGGTCTGTCATGTTACAAAGTATTGACGCACATTGGCGTGACCACCTTGCTGCACTAGATCATCTTCGGCAAGGGATTCATCTTCGCGGCTATGCCCAGAAAAACCCTAAGCAAGAATATAAACGTGAAGCGTTCGAGCTCTTCTCATTACTACTTCAAACAGTCCGGAATGAGGTGACGAAGTTGTTGATGAGTGTTCGAATTCGTAGTGCAGAAGAAGTCGAAAATGTTTCTAGAGAGCAACCTAAAGTGACTGATGTTGCTTACAACCATGGGGATGCGCACGAAATGAATCAACCACAGCGAAATGTTAACAACAAGGTTGATACGTTTGTTAGATCGCAACAGAAAGTTGGACGCAACGAGCCTTGTCCTTGTGGCTCGGGTAAGAAATATAAACACTGTCATGGACAGCTAGGGTAGTGGATCGTGCCGAGTATTAAACCTAAGGACAATTGCGGTCAAGTGTTCGGTATCGAAGGACTTACGCTTGGGGCAACAAGTGCTGCTATACGTAAGAAGGATCGTCTTGATCTGGTGGTGTTATTGTTGAAAGAAACTGCTGCCGTTTCGGGGGTATTTACTCAAAATAATTTTTGTGCGGCTCCCGTTCAAATCTGTAGACAACGATTGTCCCAAGGGAACTCAATTAACGCGATGGTAATCAATACTGGGGTTGCTAACGCAGGGACCGGGGCAGATGGTATTGAGGATGCGAAAAATATTTGTAATGAGTTAGCTAAGTTACTAAAAGTTGATCCCGATTCGATCCTTCCTTTTTCGACCGGAGTGATCATGGAGCGATTGCCCGTAGATAAAATAATTGCGGGATTGCCTAGATGTGTGGACGCTCAACTTACGATGGGTTGGGAGGAGGCCTCTCGAGGTATTTTGACGACTGATTTAGTGCCCAAAATATCTTCAAGAAGTTTTAAAATCGCGGAGCAATCAATTAATGTTACGGGAATGGCTAAGGGCTCCGGCATGATCAAGCCTAACATGGCCACTATGCTCGCTTTTGTGGCAACCGATGCACATGTGTCAGATAAGTGTCTGGATGAGATTGTGCGCTATGCGAATGATCGGACTTTTAATTGCATAAGTGTTGATGGAGATACCTCTACAAATGATAGTTTTATGTTGATCGGGACAGGAACTTATGGTGGTCCTAAGGTCACTTCAACAAACGATCCTACTTTTACAAAAATTAGAGATGAAATTACGTCGGTTTGTGAGGAGCTAGCTAAAAAAATTGTCCTCGATGGAGAGGGCGCAACAAAATTTATAGAAATCAGAGTAGAAGGCGGCTTGTCTAAGACCGAGGCGCGTGAAGTCGGGTTTTCAGTTGCTAATTCTCCGTTAGTAAAAACAGCTTTTTATGCATCAGATGCCAACCTAGGACGAATCATGTCTGCTATTGGTGCGGCCCGCGTGGTGGACTTGGATGTTTCAAAAGTTGAGATGTGGATTGGTGATGTTCTGGTTGCAAAGAATGGTGGGCGTGCGTCCAGTTATCGAGAAGCCGATGTCAAAACATTCATGCAGTCAGATGAGATTGTGGTGACGATAAGATTGGGCCGCGGCAAAGATTCGGTAACTATTTGGACCTGTGATCTATCCCATGACTATATTAAGATCAATGCTGAATACAGGAGCTGAACGTGTCTGATTGGACGAAGGTATTGGAGCGAGCAGAATCATTGCTTGAGCGACTTGAGTCGCATCTACCCGTAAAGTTGGAGAATCCAGATTGGAAACAAATTGTCGCGTGCCGCTGGCGTTGTTATGGCGGGCGAGGATTTTTACAACCGGTAAGTATTCCCGATCATATAAAGGTGCGGGACTTATCTGCGATCGACGAGCAAATAAAGCTGGTTGATATGAATACTCGTCAGTTTATTGCCGGATTGCCTGCTAATAATGTGCTGCTAACAGGTTCAAAAGGCACTGGTAAGTCTTCATTAATTAAAGCCTTGCTCAATAAGTACTCAAAAAAAACGTTAAGACTTATTGAGGTAGACAAGGCTGATTTACATGAATTACCTCAAATTATCGATTTGATATCGAGTCAGGCGTATCAATTTATTATTTTTTGTGACGATCTTTCGTTTGGTGCTGATGATGAAGGGTATAAAAGTCTCAAGGTTGCGCTCGATGGATCGGTTGCGACGACTTCAGAAAATATTTTGATTTATGCGACATCCAATCGCAGACACTTGCTGCCGGAGTACATGGCCGAAAACTTGGAGTCAACGTATAAGGGCGAAGAAATTCACGCTAGTGAAAATGTTGAAGAAAAAATATCCCTCTCAGAGCGTTTTGGTTTATGGGTTCATTTTGATGCCTTCACGCAAGATGAGTATGTGACCATCGCAAGTTACTGGGTAAAAACGTTGTCATTCGGAGCGTTTGATGTGGATGAGGGAGTAATTAGGCGATCGCTCCAGTGGGCTTTAGAGCGCGGGTCCCGAAGCGGTAGAGTGGCCTATCATTTCGCTAAAAATGAAGTTGGTGCTAGGAAGCTACGGGATATTAAATCTAACCGTACCCGGTGACCGAGATGATTCACGTGGTTGCGGGGATTCTCTTTGATGTTGAGGGAAACTTTCTGCTTGCACGACGTCCTGCGGGTAAGGTATACGAAGGGTTTTGGGAGTTCCCTGGCGGCAAGGTTGAAGAAAAAGAACGAGCATCTGACGCTTTAGTCCGTGAGTTGGAGGAAGAGCTTGGAGTTGTCGCTAAGACATTTCACCCTTGGATTACAAAGACATTTCGATATCCGCATGCGGACGTTAACATTCAATTTTTCAAAGTCACGCATTGGTCAGGAGAAGTCAGGTCGCTAGAAAATCAGAAGCTGCATTGGCAAGGCCTTGGTTCTCTCAGGGTTGCACCAGTACTAGAGCCCAACATCCCTATTTTAAAATCCCTTCGGTTACCTGACCATTACCTGATAACCCATTTGTCAGCATTGGGGGAGGCTAATTTTTTTGAGAGCCTGTTGCAGGCTGTAAAAAAGTCTCCTCAATTAATTCAAGTGCGAGAGAAAGATTTGTCGCCTTCTGATTTAGAGGCCTTCACCAAAGAGGTACTGAGTGTTTGTCGCCCAAGTGGAAGTAAGGTGTTAGTCAATACTCACATTGATATCGCCGATAGAGTCGGTGCCGATGGAGTTCACTTGAATTCGGTACAACTTAAATCGATAATCAATCGTCCGGAAATCGCTTTGTGTGCAGCCTCTTGTCATACAAAGGAGGATCTGGTTCGGGTTGATGCATTGGCGCTTGATTTTGCTGTGCTTAGCCCGGTTAAAGTGACTGCTTCCCACTCTCATGCGATACCGATCGGATGGAATTTTTTTGCTTCCTTGATTGAAGGGGTGAAGACACCCGTATACGCGTTGGGTGGGTTGTCCAAGGAAGACCTGAGTGATGCCTGGGATCATGGGGCTGCAGGAATTTCGATGCTGCGAGGAGCTTGGTAGTTAATTATTCAATCGGACTCGTCATCGCTTAGGTTGTTTTCTGCCGCAACACTATATTTCCCCATTGCCCAGTTTCCTGTGTCTATAATTTTGCACCGTTCGGAGCAAAAAGGACGGAATCGTGATTCTTTTTGCCAAATCACTACATTGCCACAGTGTGGACAATTAACTATGGTTTTTTTCATATCCATACGTTTTCTCTAGTCTCGACTACTTTCTAATTCTGAGGAAAGTTTAATATATTTATGATGAAGGCTTTGCACTTGCTTGAGGAGTGAGGGTAGGTCATGGTTGTTGATAATGATGTCATCGCCCACCGCCAGTCGTTCTTGTCGAGTCGCCTGAGTGCGCATGATGTCAGCAACTTCAGCGTCAGTCAGGTTACTTCGTTTCTTAACCCGTTCGATCTGTATTTGCTCCTCGCAATCGACAACCAAAACACGGTTGATGACGTCATATTGACCTTTCTCAACTAGCAGCGGCACAACTATAATGATATAAGGCCCAGTCGCGCTGGAAAAATGTTCTTCCACCTCTTGTCGGATTCTTGGGTGAAGAATTTGCTCTAAGTGTGATCGTGCAGCTTCATCACTAAAAACAATTGCCCTTAGTTTTGCTCTATTGAGGATTCCGTCTTGAATGATATGGGAGCCGAAAGTATCTGCAATTATTTGCAGAGTCTCTGTGTCAGTCATAGTCAGCTGGTGGGCAATTTTGTCGGTATCTATCACCTGAATGCCCAAACGTTCGAAGCCTTCTGATACGGCACTTTTCCCTGAGCCAATCCCACCCGTCAGCCCAATAGTTAAACGTTTAAGCATTAGTCTGCTGTATTGCTTGATACGAGTTTTACTGATTTGACAGATTTATCTTTCGTTTGCAGAATCTCCAAATAGTAGCCTGAGATTTGAATTGAAATTCCAGCCTCAGGTATCTGCTTCAGGTGATCTAATATGAGGCCATTCAATGTTTTTGCTCCATCGAGTGGAAAATTTAAATTAAAATCTCGATTTAAGTCTCGCAGTGTCACGGCACCATCTATTACTAAGCTGCCATCTACCATTTCTTTAGCAGATGTTGCGAACAAAGGAGATTGGGTGGTGAATTCACCTACGATTTCCTCGATGATATCCTCAATTGTAATCAATCCCATTAGGTCCCCATACTCATCAACGACGTATGCCATTCTTTCATGGCGTTCCTGAAAATTCTGAAGTTGAGTGAGTAGACTTGTATCTTTCGGTATGTAGTAGGGCTGCTTTAGTACTTGTTCAATGGACTCCATTGTGATGTGGTTATCTTCAGATACGTTTAATAATTTTCGAATATGAATGATGCCAACAATTTCGTCAGGATTATCTTTGAAGGCCGGTAAACGGGTGTGATTAGAGGTTATGATTTCAGTTTGAATGTCAGGGAATGGTGAATTCAAGTTTACAGCCTCAATTTTGCTTCTGGGCACCATCAGATCTTCAACCGTTATGGCTTGCAAATCAAATAAATTAGCCAGCATGCTCTGATGTTTGCGGGGGAGGTAGTTGCCACCCTCTAGAACAAGCGTGCGCAGTTCCTCTTGGCTTAGTTGTGATGCCTGATTCCCTGATATGGGCTTGATGCGCAGAACCCATAAAATCACCTTCACAATGCTGTTGGCGATGGTCACAAAAGGATACATTAGTCGCATTAGAGGTTCCAGAATATAACTAGCTGGAAATGCGATTTTTTCAGGGAAGCTGGCTCCAATAATTTTAGGGGTGATTTCGCTAAAAATAAGTAGTGCAACTGTGACAATGAGAGTTGCAATGGTTAACGATAATTCACTTTGACCGAGTAGCTTAAAAGTGATTGCAGTAACCAAGGCGGCTGCTGCCGTATTGGATAGATTATTCCCGAGTAGAATCGAGCCTAATAATCGATCAGTTTGCCCCAAGAGATTGAGGGTTTTTTGTGCGCCCGGATGTTTATTTTTAGCGAGGTGTCTTAATTTATACTTGTTTAGCGCCATCATGCTTGTCTCGGATATTGAGAAGAATCCCGAAATGACGATGAGAATCAGAAACAAAATGATGAGTGTTTGAATGGAAACGTCTTCCATATTTTTCGCCTATATTAATTCTGTTGTTGTGTAGGGCTAAGGAATATCGACAGCTGACTGAGTTGATTAATATTGCGGGTTATGCAAAATAATTTCAGACACAAAGCGTGAGCCAAAGTAAGCAATAATCAAGAGGAGGAAGCCAATAACTAAAATCTTTCGTGCAATTTTCCCTCTCCAACCAAGCAAGTGCCGGCCGATCAGTAGTGATGCAAAAAGTAGCCATGACGCGATACTAAAAATTGTTTTATGGTTTATAGGCAGTATTGTGGACTGAATTTCCAAAGAAATGAAAATGCCGCTCACTAAGGCTGCTGACAACGTTAAGAAGCCAAGTAGCACTATTGTGAATAAGAGAGCTTCTAGTTTCAATAGCGGTGGTAAATTTTCGATCAATGGTGAAAATTTGTGCTGATGTAAGCTTGTTTCTAGGTAGCTCATCATGAGGGTGTGTATTAAAGATACCGATAGCAGCCCATACGCAACCACCGATAAAATTAAGTGAATTTTGAATATTGGTAGTTCAGAGTGGGGTATTTGTATTGATGCCCCATCAAGCAGTGGCAGTAGAGACGCGACCGCTCCAAATGGTAAGGAGAGCGCTGGTAAGGAGTTTTCCCCCACCCATAAACTATGACTGGCATAAATAAGGCATGATGTGGCGACAATGAGAGAGGTAAAGTTTCCCAGTCCCAATTGGAGGCCGTCAAATCCTAGAGCATAGTGGTAGGTTAGGGCGATGTGTAACCCGATAGGCAGAAGAGTTAAGAAGTTGATCCATGGTTTTATCTTGGGCCACTTCGGACTCCCAGCCGAAGACGACCGTAATTGTTGCCAAATGATCAGCGACAATGATGCGTAAGTAAGGGTCGTGGCAAGATGAAGTAGAATCGGTGTCATGGTTTCAGTTTAGATCGTAACAGAATATTAAGTCTAAATTTTATTAGGCTTTCCTTCAAAGAGTTTCAGAAATATATGTTAGATACATTAACGGATCGTCTATCTAGGGTCATTAAAACTGTCAGGGGCCAGGCCAGGCTCACAGATGCCAACATCAAGGATGCTTTGCGAGAAGTCCGCATTGCTCTATTGGAGGCAGATGTCGCGCTTCCTATCGTTAAAGAATTCATCGAAGACGTTAAAGTGAAGGCGGAGGGGCAAGAGGTATTGGGCAGTCTCACCCCGGGGCAAGCGCTTATTGGGGTGGTTAAAGATGAGTTAACAACGTTGATGGGGAGCCACAACGCCGAACTTTCATTTGCCTCTCAACCCCCAGCCATTATCTTGATGGCAGGTCTTCAGGGGGCGGGTAAAACGACAACCTGCGGTAAGTTGGCGTTGAAACTCTCTCAGGAGAAAAAACGCGTTCTGATGGTGAGTTGTGATGTGCGTCGTCCGGCCGCACAAGCTCAATTGACAGTAATCGCCAAACAAGTAGGCGTTGATGCTTATCCACCCCAAGTTGATAAATCTGCGATTGACCTTGCTACCGCCGCACTTGAGTTGGCTAAAAAAAGTTTTTACGATGTTTTGCTTGTGGATACAGCTGGTCGTTTATCGATTGATCAGGAAATGATGAATGAAATCAAGCTGCTTAGCGATACGTTAAATCCTGTTGAGACGTTGTTTGTTGTTGATGCAATGCAGGGTCAGGACGCAGTTAATGTTGCACGCACGTTTGCGGATACTCTTACGCTGACTGGCGTCATCCTTACTAAGATGGACGGCGACTCCCGAGGCGGTGCCGCGCTCTCCGTGAAGAAGGTGACGGGTCAGCCTATCAAGTTTATTGGTACTAGTGAAAAAATGACGGGTTTAGAACCTTTTTTTCCAGATCGAATCGCGACTCGTATTTTGGGGATGGGCGATATTCTATCATTGGTGGATGATGCCAAAAGAACAGTAGATGATAAAG
>CAJXPC010000002.1 GCA_913057845.1 uncultured Pseudomonadota bacterium | reverse complement strand
TTCGTCGGCAGCGTCAGATGTGTATAAGAGACAGGCGACGCATAGGTTGGCGACCTTTGGTACTCGAAATATGGTGAACATTTAATAAACTCCTCAATAATGTGCAGTGTTTTATCGTCTTGCTGGAGTTATTATAAACGCAAATGAGAATGATTCGCAATACTAAATGAGAATTATTCTCAATTAGAATTTCGAATGGCCGGGGAGAGGCTTAAGTATCTAATTAATTGATATAAATTTTATATAAATACTGCGGGACATTTTAAAAATGGCCTTAAATGATCCTGAAGAATAACTTAATCGGTCAAGCTCAAGTCATAGAAGACAGTCATACCTTCTCGGCTACCAAAGGTTCTCGAGTGCAAGATGCCCCGGTTTTGATCGACGACTGACGGTATAACCGCTATCGGTAAACCATCCTCGGGTGTCGTCCACCATTTCTGGATTTCCACAGATCATGATTCGACTTCGCTCCGGATCGAGCGGTAAACCTATTTTTTTTTCAAGCTCACCACTTTCCAAAAGAACAGGAATACGCTTATTTAACGCACCCTCGAATTTCTCTCGAGTCACAACGGGTAAAAATTTAAATTTATGAGAAAACTCCCCAAAATACTCATGATCTTTGAGACCTTCGATAAGCTCCATGTAGGCCAACTCTCTAGTTTCTCGAACGCTATACACCAGAATAATATTCTCATAGTTATCCCATGTTTCGAGCTCGTACAAAATGCTGATAAAAGGAGCTAATCCCGTACCTGTTGCAAGCATCCACAGGTCTTTACCTTGCTCGAAACGAGCAGTCGTCAAGAGGCCATAATTCATTTTCTCAACAAGCACCTCATCGCCAACTTTCAATTGTGACAAGCGACTGGTAAATTCGCCATCAGCTACCACAATTGAAAAATACTCTAGATATTCGTCATAGCTTGCAGACACGATTGAATAAGCTCGCCAAACGATAGACCCGTCCTCTTTTTTAATACCAAGCCGTGAGAATTGTCCGGGAATGAATCGATACCCAGTATATCGAGTCAACTTAAAACTGAACAAATTCGGCGCCCAAGTTGTAATTTCGATAATCTTTTCTACAGTATATTTATCTTCTTTTGGCATTAAATGTGTATGGTTATCGTGATCCGCTTAAATGCGGCATCCGTATTCTCTTACCCGAAGTCTAACTCATTCGATCAATTCCAGTAGCAGAACTAACAAACCTAATCAATTTGAGAGCTTGGGCGAAACCTGATCAAATCTACTTCATATTACTCATCAGACAAGTCTTTCAAAACATCGATTCCCGCCTTGAGCGCCGACTGCAGCAGCATGGAGTCAACACCAACAGCAAACAATCGAAAATCTTTTAACCAATATTCCCGACTCCACTCGTCATTTGCTGACATACATGCGAGCACCTTACCATGTCTCCTCGCAGCATCACGGATACGCTCAATTGCATCCAAATACTTTGGATGAGTAAACTCTCCCGGGATACCCAAAAAGTTCGTCAAGTCGAAGTGACCCAACCATAGGACATCAACGCCAGGCACCGCCGCTATCTCATTGATATTTTTAATACCATTCTCTGTTTCGATTAACGCCATGACCAAAGTTCGCTCATTAGCTATTTCAATTTTTTCACTGACATTTCCACCCAAATAATCATCAGATGCAAATCCAAATGCAGCACCTCTCCTACCCTTTGGCGGGTACCGAGTACACGATACAATAAATTCCGCTTCTTCTGCACTACCTACCATGGGTGCCATAATGCCCAGCGCACCCAAATCTAGAGCGCGAGAAATATAGTGATATTGATTGGCAGGAATGCGGCACATAGGAACCAAATCAAGCCCTCGACACAATGCAATCTGTGTTTTCAAAGTTTCGTAACTGACGCCCGAATGCTCCATATCAATCAGCAAAAAATCAGCACCTGACGACTTGACGATTTGAGGTAATCCAGGAACTAAAAACTCCCATCCGAAAGTTCCGAATACAGGCTCTCCGGCAAGAGCTTTTTTCTTTATAACGTTATCTCGCATATTTTTATATCACTGGAAAATTATGTCTTCAAAAATTAAAGGTTAACCATTTAGGACCATTGATCAACCCACGATGGATGCGCTAAAACCTCAGGGTTAACCAACTCGCCTGGCTTGCGGCCATAAGAAAGATCAACAGCGGATTGAAACGATCGTTCACCTAAGATACGCATACATTCATCAGTGTGACAAATAGCATGAGGCGCAACAATCACATTATCTAACTGAAGTAGCGGATTATTCAGATCGACAGGCTCGTGCTTAAACACATCAATTGCCGCACCCAATATCAAATCATTCTGAAGCGCAACGATGAGTGCATGCTCGTCAACTACTGGGCCGCGAGAGGTATTGATAAAATAAGCCGAAGGCTTCATTAGCTTAAATTGTTCGTGACTGATCAAACTCTCTGTCTGCTCGTTTAACAAACAATTGACTGAAATAAAATCTGATTCTTTAAGTAAGGTTCTCAAATCAACCTTGGTAGCACCCAATGCCTCAATTTCTGATTGAGATACATTTGGATCGCACCCAAGCAAATTTAAATTAAAAGGCTTTGCCAAACGCAGAACTTCTGCACCGATATTACCGACACCAATCACGCCCAAAGTTCGGCCCATCAAACCCATTCCAAGAAAATTTCCTTTATCCAGCCATCGCCCTGCTCTAACCAGTCGGTCTTTAAGAAACATACGGTGCGCCAAAGCAAGCACATACGCCATCACCGATGCAGCTACAGGCCTCCTAACCCCATCGGGGGTAATCGTAAGTAACACGCCGAAGGTATTACAAGCTGACACATCAACCGAGTCATAGCCCACACCAAATCTAGCGATAAGCTTCAATTTTCGGTCTTCCCGGCTGAGCGTTTGACTTGTCACCGACGCAGTCATCAAACAAATAGCATCAAACTCCGCCGCATGGTCTGGCGTGACCCCCGCGGAGTGATCATCAAGAATAGTCCATTCCACATTAGCATCCTCAAGAATCCGAGTTGCTTCTTCCCCAAAAATCGTTCCACCATCTTTCGTAATAACTTCTCTGCTGACACCAATTCGAAATTTATTTGCCATAAAAAACTCCCTCACACACCAACAGCCTCGAACATAAAACGGCTCCATCTCTCATATCTAATGAGTAGACCAGCCAGAACTCACATAGAAATACTGAATCCGCCATCCACTGTCAACACGTGACCATTCACATAGGCCGACTCATCAGAAGCTAAAAATACAGCAGCAGCCCCTATTTCATGGGCCTCACCCCAACGTTTTACCGGCACACGAGAGCATACCCACTGATTAAAGTCTTTATCCTCTATAAGGGCCTCATTCATTTCTGTAGCAAAATACCCAGGGGCTATCACATTCGCAGTAACGCCTTTATCGCCCAACTCAACTGCCAGCTGCCTCGCCAGCGCATGCACACCACCTTTTGAAGCAATATATGCGGATATGGTTGGTCGCCCAAGTTGCGCCGTAATAGAACCAGTAAAAATAATTCGCCCTGAGTGAGCCTTAATCATAGGCTTAGACACTTCTTTGGCTAATGCCCATACGCCGATCAAATTAGTGTCCATAACACGTCGAAAATCGTCTTCATCAAACTCGCTTATCGGCGAACGATGTTGTATGCCTGCATTCGCAACAAGAATGTCGATACGACCATGCTCGTCAACGATTTGAGCAACGGCTCGCTGTATTTCAGCAGATTTGGTAACATCAAAAGCCATCACCGTCGCCAATAACTCGTCATCAATTAACTCCAAAACACGTTGACCCAAACTAACGGGATCTCGACCATTCAAAAATACGTGAGCCCCCTGTTTTGCTAACGCCTTTGCCATCCCCCAACCAAGTCCGCGCGAAGCTCCAGAAACCAGCGCGATTTTTCCGTCCAAACGAAACATATGCACTCCTTAGATGAAACAATCGAACTTCAATATTACCTGCACACGCATCTCTGAGTTAGCACGTACTCGAAAAAGGATAGAGCGGACAAAAAAAACGCCGCTAAAAGCGGCGTTTTCTCAACATGAACGATCAGGGCATCAAAATCGTTGAACCCGTAGTTTTTCGAGCCTCAAGATCTCTATGCGCTTTAGCGGCATCGGCTAATGCATATCGCTGATTAATGTCTATTTTTACTTTGCCAGACTTAACCATACTGAAAAGCTCTTTCGCCCCAGCTTCCAGATCTGAACGCATCGCTGTATAAATCATGATGGAGGGTCGAGTAAGATAAAAAGAACCTTTCGCGAGTATATTAACGTCAACATCCTTCACAGGACCAGAGCCATTACCAAATACCGTTAACAATCCTCTCGGCTGGAGACAATCCAACGAGCCGTGAAATGTATCCTTGCCTACCGAATCGAATACCACAGGCACGCCTCGACCTTTTGTAATCTCACGAACACGCTCAGCAAAATTTTCTTTAGCGTAGTTGATCGTGTAATGACATCCATGAGCCTTAGCTATTTTTGCTTTTGCATCAGAACCAACCGTGCCGATCACTTTGACGCCTAGGGCATTAAGCCATTGACACGCTATCAAACCAACACCACCGGCCGCCGCATGAAATAAGACCGTCTCACCTTTCTGCACGCGATAGACGCGACGTATGAGCATTTGTACCGTTAGACCCTTGAGCATCATGGCTGCCGCATCCTCATCAGAGACTCCAGCAGGCACTTTAACCAGCTTGGCAGCTGGCATTACTCTTTCCTGAGCATACGCTCCAGGAGGGCCTCCAGCATAAGCCACGCGATCGCCAGGCTTGACGTGCGTCACCCCGGCGCCAATCGCCTCAACCACGCCAGCCCCCTCTAGGCCTACACCGCTAGGCAATGGAAGTGGGTAGAGACCAGACCGATGATACGTATCGATAAAGTTTAAGCCGATCGCCGTATGTCGAACTCGAGCCTCTCCTCGCCTAGGCTTACCAACAATCATATCCTCAACGGACAGAACCTGAGGACCACCCGTTTTATGGAACTTAACTACTTTTGTCATAAATACCTCCAAGGTAATAATCAACGCATAAAAATCATAATATCTTTTTTTTATTTCTAGCGTGCTCTTAAATAAAATTTAAAATTTGTGGATAAATTATCGACCTAAATTTGCCGCTACTAAATATACCGTAATGTCCTACAATTTTTGCAACCAGGTGTTTTGTATTAATTTACAAAAAGGCTTGTCGAGCACAACTTCTGCATCGATCACCACTTTTTTACAGCATACCAAAATCGTATCGATATCCCATTCGGGTTTTTGATACCCCCGAATTAACCACGTAAAGAGTTCACTATTCGTACCCATATCTCTCGTGAAATGAAGATCACGCATTAGATTGAAAGGACTATTAGCAATTTCTTTTGAGACATTCGCCGCAACCACTAAAGGCGAAAGCAAAGAGCACTGCAACTTATAAAATGCATAAAACATTAAATGATTCTTTAGGGTTTGAGGTGCCGTTATTTTCTCAGAAAAAATACTGAAAGATCCGAGCCGAGATTGGATCTCATCAGTTCATTAAAACTCAAATATTTAAAGAGCAAACCCCTCCTGCATCAAACCAATTTGTTCTCGAATATGACCCAAATGTTCTTCCCAATATCGCTGTGATCCAAACCACGGGAAAGCCACTTGGAATGCGGGGTCGTTCCACCGCTGAGCTAACCAACCTGCATAGTTGATGATGCGCAGCGTTCGGAGCGGTTCGATTAAAGCGACCTGTTGGTAGTCAAATGTCATAAATTGCTCATATCCGATCAGGACTTTACGCAACTGCATTGCCATAGACTCTCGATCTCCCGACAACAGCATCCATAAATCCTGAATAGCCGGGCCCATTACAGCATCATCCAGGTCAACAAAACTTGGACCATCTTCCATCCATAAAATATTTCCAGGGTGACAATCCCCCAATAACCGGATGAAGGAGGAGTCTTCCGCTCGTTTTAAAGCGCCATCAATCGCCGTTAACGCGAGATCTACGAGACCTTCGTACGCTTCACGTAATTCAGCAGGCATAAATCCATTATTTATTATAAATTCGACAGGCTCTCGACCAAACTGGCCCGTACTCATAGACGGACGATACCGAAAGGATTGCGTCGCAGATACCGCGTGAATGCGACCGATCAAGCGACCGATCCAACTCAGCACCGAATCGTCTTCCAAGTTAGGTGCTCTTCCACCTTTTTTTTCAAATACGGCGAACTGAAATTTACCGACCTTAAAAAGAGATTCTTGATTAATCTTAATAGGCGCGATCACTGGAAGTTCGAACTCAGACAAATCAAAGGTAAATTTGTGCTCCTCTAATAATTGATTTTGGGACCATCGACCTGGTCGATAAAATTTCGCGACCACATCGAATTCTCGATCCTCATCGTAAACGCCAATTTGATACACTCGATTCTCGAAACTATTTAGAGGCATTAACTTGCCAGTAGTTTTCCAGCCAACGTGATCAAGCGCATTAAGAATTAAGTCTGGACCTAGACCAAAATATGGTGTCTCTTCAGCCTGAAATTTCACGGAATCAAAAACCTAAAAGGCGACACAACGGCAATCGACAAATAATACATTTCAGTCATCGAGGGTAGGAACCACCATTTACGTCAACAGTGGTTCCAGAAACATAGGCCGGACTTTCTGCCCCCAACCAAAAAATAGTCTCCGCGACTTCCTCTGGTAAACAAGGCCGTCCACTATGCACATTGCTCATTACAGATTCTTTTCTGGATTCAGGCAATTGCTCATACATCGTCGTCAGCGTTGGTCCAGGCGCCACCGCATTCACGAATATATTATCTCGACCAAGATGTGACGCATAACTCTTTGTAAGATTCAGTAACGCAGCCTTCGTCGCGCCATACCAAAGATCAGGATGACCCGTGAATGCCGAGACTGAACCAACCGAAACAATACGGCCACCGCCTCGGGATCGCATACCCAATGAGACGGACTCAATTAATCTCGCAGGGGCTAAAAGGTTCACCTCTAAAATCTCTTGTATATGATCCTGAGGTATGGAGTCCATCGCGTCACAAAATAGCACCGCCGCATTATTAACCAACGTATCAATCGGCCCCAAACGACCTATTAACTCTGGAATTTTATCGAGAGACCTTAAATCAAACTTAATACGTTCTCCAATAACAGTAGCTTGAAACTCTTTATCTAGGGACAGCACGTTCCAACCCATTGATGAGAATTTTTTAGCGACGGCTAAGCCTATGCCTCTGCCGGCACCAGTAACCAATACTGTTTTCATAAAACCCTTTTAAGAAGCATTAAGCTCGCAAGTACATCTTACGGTTCGCAGTTAACATATTTCTCTTCGCCTTTGGATACTTTTAACTGGTAACGCTGAATACCTATATCCCTAAAGAACTGATCAATCGTTTCAAGCGCTTGATCATTAGATTCATAAGGCGCGACAGGAAAATCATATGTCCTATCGAACGAGTCATCAAACAAAGACGATAACCGAGTCAACACTCTACCACCTGCACTCGCATCAATTGACACATCTGGCTCCCCAAATTTTAGGCGAGCATGATTGATTGCATTACTAGCGAACAACTGAAATCCAATTTCCCGCACTGCCCAGTATCCCTCCTCAAGAGATCTGATCAGAGGTCTCGGTGGTCGAGGCAGCGCCAAAACTGAACAATCCGCCTTAGATAATTGGGCGCTTACCGCCTCAGCAAATTTTATCCCCCACCTACCAATATCCCCTGCGGACTCAAAAACCGAAGGTGCAGAAGCCGGACTGAGAGCCACACCACATAGAAATCGCAAATGCGCCACTTCGACTCCAGCTGAAACATCGATTGGATGACCAGGAAAATCCAAAACCGTCATATTTTTTAATTCATCGTATTGGCCAGCCAATCTCCACGAGTCAAGGGGATATTGATGCAAGGCTTCATAATCCGTTAAACAATTAGCCAATCCAAAATTCTTACAGTGGCCCAGGACGCCAAGACTTTCAAGGATGTCACTCAAAGCGGCTACATCATTCAATATCGTCGAAATGGTATTTCTTTTCTGGGAGCCAATAACCAAAATAATCGGCATCACAAACAAATCTAAGCGAAATGCACTTTGTTTTCGATTAGCTGTTATCGCTACGTCCGCCACTTGTCTGGTCACACGACCAGATAAAATAGAATTAGGATGCCAGCACGCCTGCTTCACGACATCACTCATTCCAGAATCCACGAACGTATCAACCAGGTTATAAAGCGGCGTTTGATCTGCCGACACTCGTCCTATAGGCGCCTTCCCCGCTAAATCATTAGCAAGAGCCATCAATTGCTCATAAGGACTCATATTTGTAATTTGACTATCATTCGTCACGGTAGGTTTCTCTGTTTGTATTTAGCCATGATTATAACGATTGCGTCTTCCGATAGAATCGTAATGAATTTAAAGCAACCACTGTGCGCGTATTGCGCACAGTACAGATCAGACATTAAATCTTAAGATAAAAAGTATATAAGCCATGAATTACCTCGCACATCTTTTCTTATCTCCAAATAATGAGGACTGGCAACTAGGCAGCATCCTTGGTGACTTTGTAAAGGGGCCTATAGACGAGCGGATGTTGGGGACACACCAACATGATGTTGTTAATGGGATCAAACTTCACAGAAAAATTGATGTTTTTTCAAACAACTCAGATATTTTCAGAAAAAGTGCAGCAAGGATTAACTCTAAGCAAAGACGATTTTCTGGGATACTGATTGATATGTACTTCGACCACATTCTTGCCAAACACTGGTCGAAACTGCATGCTAAGAAATTAGCAGATTTCAGCCAACACATCTACCAAGTAGTCCTCAAAGATCGACCTGAAAATCCACAAAGATTCAGAAAGGTCTCGCGCTTAATTATTGACCAGGATTGGTTTGGAGCCTACACAACAATCGATGGGATCACTCAGCAAATCGAGCGACTGGGGTGTAGGCTGACGCGAGGGAACGCACTTTTAGGCGGCGCGAAAGATCTCGTCGCACAGTTAGAATCCTTTGAGTTAGATTTTTTTCAGTTCATCGAAGAGGCCAAAGACTTCTCAGATCATTGCGCAAAAACAATTATTGCCAGTAACGATGTGGCTTAGCTAAAAATTAACTCTCTTTCGTCTCAAAGTCTCCTTGCATCACAATCTCGATCAGCTCTAAGTCATCACTATGTGTGACTTCCTTATGATGAATGCCCGACGGCTGATGCACACATGTGCCGGCTGTTAACCGCTTTCGTCCGACCTCTCCATACTCGAACTCTGCCCAACACTTCTAAATGTAGACCATTTGAAATGTCATATCATGATAGCGTTACCAAATGCTCGCTGAGTACCGCTCGGATAACGTGCGCAAAAAAAAAGTCCTATCTGTCGCCTCTTCAATACCTAAATCCCTGCACTCAAAAAATGGGCGCCAACCATCTTTTTTGAATTCATTGTCATCTAACTGGTTACAAGAAAATTTCTTTTTATCGCTCACAACCCCTCCCATAAAATATAAAGTCGACGCATATAGCTTTATTACATCAGCCTTTACTCAAATCATTTCCAAGCATTGCTTTAAGCGCATCAGACTTAAACTCCCGATGGTAAAGAATTCCTATTACCATAATGGTGGAGAGAATAAATAGCCAAGAATTCAGAAACCAAGGCAAGACCGATAGACCAAAGTAATAAGCACGCAAACCGTCATTGAAGGTATTCGACGCGGTAGTCGCCATTCGTGAGCCACGCTGGACAAACTGTTCGCGCACATCGGGCTCGGCATCAGTATCCGGTGCTGCGCCTACCATCACCGAACAAAAAAAGTGCTGCCTTAAGGACCAGGTGAACTTAAAAAAAGCATATGTAAATATAGCGAGCAGTAATACGATTTTACAGTCCCATGCCAAAGTGTCGTTCTTAATCGCAAATGGCAAATCAGCAAGGATTTCAATCGCTCTGTCGGTCGTGCCCAATAGCGCCAGAAGCGCACCTAAGATCAAAATGGTCGTTGAAGCGAAAAACGTAGCGCCATTTGATAAAGTGAGAATAATATTTGCGTCAACGATCTTTAGATCTCTTCGAATGGTCCCGCGCCACCATTCCTCTCGATAACGCACCATGACACTCATTAGGCTTGGCATCCCATTATCAGCAGCACGTCTCGAAAATTTGGCGTAACCAACCCAGCCAAAATAAAATATGGCAACCGCCAGATAATCAATGACGGTAAATGATACGTTATCCATTGTCATGATAGGGCTCGATCCCTGGTCGCATTAGCGTAAGTCATTGAAAACAAGAATCTTCAGGAGTTTAACTCATTCTATTATTAGCGTTATACTACTCTAAAGAAACCGATTATGAGAGACTCAATATGGACGCCGAAAACACAGCGAAACTCAATTCAGACGAAACAGTATTGCTTAGGGCGGATGAAGGCGGCATCGCCACACTGACACTTAACCGCCCGAAAGCGTTCAACGCGCTCTCCGAGGAACTGCTTGCAGCACTGCAAATGCAATTAGAGACCATCAGCAATGATTCATCGGTTCGAGTCGTAGTCATTGAGGGGAGCGGAGACGCATTTTGTGCTGGGCACGACCTTAAACAAATGCGGGCAAACCCAAGTCGAGAGTACTATGACGCGCTGTTTAATACCTGCAGCCAATTCATGCTCACCTTAATGAGGATCCCTCAACCTGTGATCGCTAAAGTACATGGCATTGCGACTGCTGCCGGCTGCCAACTCGTTGGGACCTGTGATCTTGCCATTGCCTCAGAAGAAGCGAAATTTGCAACTTCTGGTATTAATTACGGCTTATTTTGCTCAACACCGGCGGTTGCCGTATCTCGAAACATTCATCGAAAAAAAGCTGCAGAATTACTATTTACCGGTGAGTTCATTGACGCACGCACCGCAGAGTCATTCGGACTAATCAACAAAGCTGTCCCTGCCAAACAACTGAATGCCGAAGTGATCCAGATGGCTAATTTAATTATTCGCAAGTCGGCGGTTGCCGTTTCAACAGGTAAACGAATGCTCTACCGACAAATTGAGATGGGTATAGATGACGCCTACAAGTTCGCAGCCGAGACAATGGCCTGCAATATGATGGCCTTTGATGCTGGCGAAGGGATAGATGCATTTATTGAAAAAAGGTCTCCAACCTGGAAGCATATTTAAGTCTGCACCAGTCTTTGATTGACCAAGTAACAAAAAGATAAAACTACATAGATGCCGCTGATGTGGCGCGATCACTAAGACGCACACGTCGCCACTCGGCAAAGTATACGACGGTAGAAATAGACAAAGTTACCAATAATGTTGGCATCATCACACTTAGAATTAAATCACTCACGAATAATTTTGCCTCTTGTGCAAAAGCAAGTGCAATAACTAGAAACGCAAGTGCCGCGTGTGACTTACCCCATAGATTAGGTACCACTCGAATATCTCTTAATTTGCTGTCAAGCAGTCCAACACTCAGCATCACAACATCTCTCAAAACTAGAGGGATGCCAATCCACAGAGGTAATAAACCTTCCCAAACCAAGATCGAAGCGCAGGTAATGACCAACAATTTATCAGCGACAGGATCCAATATCGTCCCCACCGTTGTGACTGCGTTGAATCGACGAGCAACATACCCATCCAAACCGTCTGAAAAGCCTAAGACTAAAAAAAACCAAAAAGCCAGTTGATAGTCGTGGCCTGACAATATGATTGCCAAAAACGGAACTGACAACAATCGACCAAGGGTAATGGTATTCGGAAGCACACTAATCATCGCGACTCCTAACCAATAACTACATAACACCGCTAACTAAATGAGGCCCGTTAAGCACCCTCCCTGTGAAATGTATCTTCAGAACGTCATAGAATCAAGTGCTTTAAGGCAAGCTCAAGATTAAATTATTCAATTTCACGACAAAAGCCGCAGGATCTTCAAGTGCGCCACCATCAGCCAACATAGCCTGATCGAAGATGATTGAGCTCCAGTCCGAAAAGCGAGCGGCATCCTTCTCGGCCGCCATTTTCTTCACAATTGGATGATGAACATTAACTTCCAGAATCGGTTCAACTGAAGGCGCATCTTGTCCCGCCGCCTTCAACATTCTTGAAAGATTCATACTCATTTCATCCTCATCGGATACCAAGCATGACGGGGAGTCAACTAATCGACTGGACACACGAACATCTTTGACTCTCCCCACTAATGCAGCTTTAATACGCTCCACTAAATCACCACCCTCAGCATCAATTTCAGTTTCATCAGATTTCTCATCATCAATTGGCCCTAAATCAAGGGATCCTTTAGCAACTGAGACAAGTTTTCTTTCATCAAACTCTTGAAGATTAGAAACCACCCACTCATCGACTCGATCGGAGAGCAAAAGGACTTCAATATTTTTTTTCTTAAATATTTCGAGATGAGGATTGGATTTCGCCGCCGCATGCGTCTCAGCGGTGATGTAGTAGATCTTATCTTGCCCCTCTTTCATGCGTTCAATATAGTCACTAAGGGTAACGACTTCACCATCATCAATCTGAGCAGTTGTTGAGAATCGAAGTAGCTTAGCAATACGCTCTTTGTTACTCCAATCCTCCCCGAGCCCTTCTTTGAGAACGCGACCAAATGCTTTCCAAAACTCTTTAAATTTATCCTGTTGATTTGCAGCCATATCCTCAAGCATGACCAAAACTCGATTAATACACCCCTTACGAATAGCATCAACATCTCTAGATTCTTGCAAAATTTCTCTGGAGACATTTAACGGTAGATCTGATGAATCTACAACACCTCTGACAAAACGAAGATACCCAGGCAATAACTGCTCAGCATCATCCATAATAAATACACGGCGAACATAAAGCTTTAGCCCTCGTCTATGATCCCTGTTCCAGAGATCAAAAGGAGCTTTACTCGGTAGATACAACAACTGGGTATATTCACTCTTTCCCTCAACTCGAGCATGAGCCCATGCTAACGGCTTTTCAAAATCATGAGAAATATGCTTATAAAAATCCTCATATTGCTCATCAGTCACCTCGGTTTTTGATCGAGCCCATATCGCTGAAGCTTGATTAATTTGTTCAGGTTCATCCTGGAGAACGTACTTATTCTCTTTGGCATCCCATTCTTCTTTAGGCATAAAAATAGGAAGATTAATATGGTCTGAGTAACGCTGAGCAATTGTTTTGAGGCGATGCCCTTCCAGCAAATCGTCTTCATCCACCCTCAAATGCAGAATAACTTGCGTACCTCGACTCGGCTTGGACGTACTTTCGACCGTAAACTCACCCTCACCCTCAGACTCCCAGAGAACCGATTCGGACGCCTCCAATCCAGCGCGTCGAGAAATAAGCGTCACTTTATCTGCAACGATAAAGGAGGAATAAAAACCGACTCCAAACTGCCCGATAAGCGAAGCATCTTGGGCTTGATCTCCAGTGAGTTTGCTGAAAAATTCTTTAGTTCCGGATTTTGCAATCGTCCCAATGTTCTGTATCACTTCATCTCGGGACATGCCGATCCCGTTGTCGGAGATGGAAATAGTTCGGTTTTCCCGGTCAATCGATATATCAATCTTAAGAACCGCGTCCTCGCCCATGAGCGAAGCATCTGTGAGTGACTCAAATCTGAGCTTGTCGCAAGCATCCGAAGCGTTTGAAATCAATTCTCTGAGAAAAATTTCCTTGTTTGAATACAAGGAATGAATCATTAATTTAAGTAATTGACTTACTTCTGTTTGAAACCCGAGCGTCTCTTTAGCAGCGGCATCTGACATTAAATTTCACCCTATTTAAATGGATTGTATTACCTATAGATCAACGAGATGGGGGCAAGAACTGAAAATTCAAGGGCGTAAATAGCCCAGCAACAGTCAGGGACTTATTTCGAACGATTCCCTTGCCTAAAATTCTCAGCCCAGAGTAAAGCAATGATTGTTTTAGCATCCTGCATCTTTGCATCTAGGGACAGCTGTAACAGCTCAGCCATTGGCACTCTGGAAGTCTCCAAAAACTCCTCATCATCCAATTTTTGTTTTGAATAGGTTAGACCTTGAGCAAGATAGGCATAAATTAATTCATCTGAATACCCAATACAAGGCATTAGCGTCCCGATTAAATCCCATCGTTCTGCCTGATAGCCCGTCTCTTCCAACAACTCTCGTCGAGCCGCACGTTCAGGATCTTCTCTTAGATCGATCTTGCCAGCTGGAAGCTCTAACATGTGTTGCTTCACTGGATAACGGTACTGTCGCTCTACAAGCACCGTACCATCCTCAAACATGGGAACGATTACGGCAGCTCCAGGATGCACTATGTATTCTCTTGTTGCCTTTTTACCGTTTGGCAACCGCACAGTATCTGCGCGCACCTCAAGCATTCTGCCGCTGTAAGCTATGCGCGACTCTAACTGAGTTTCAGTAAAGTCCTGGCTCATCGCTCAAAAAGTTCGGACTGAACTCTCAATTAACGATTCACAGAGGGACAGGAGCCAACCGGGAAACAAACCCAAACCAAGCAGCAATAAACCATTGACTGCGAAGACCGCCATTCCCGCCGAATACTTGACGGTGTTGATTGGGGACTCATTCGCATCAAAGTACATAATTTTAACAACTCTCAAATAATAAAAAGCGCCAATGAGAGAAGTCATTACGGCAGTCACAGCAAGACCTACATAACCCAAATCTATAATCGACTGAATCACAAACAACTTAGACCAAAAACCTACGGTTGGAGGTATGCCCGCCATCGAAAATAGAATAATCATTAAGAGGAATGCACACCAAGGATTTGTCTGACTCAACCCCCGCAAATCGCTAAGCTCTTCTGCCTCAAACCCATCTCTGGATAGAAGCAAAATCACGCCAAACCCACCCAGCGCCATCAAAACGTAAGTTAAGACATAAAACAATGACGCGCTATAACCATTAATGGAGCCGGTCATGAAACCAATCAACAAAAACCCCATATGGGCAATCGTCGAATAAGCCAACATGCGCTTAAAGTTAGTTTGAGCAATCGCGACAACGTTACCAATAATCAGCGAGGCGACGGCAAGAACGGTTAGCATTTGGCTCCAGTCCTGATGTAGCGATGGATGCCCAAGAGCTTCAGCAAGTAAACGCAAAACAAACGCAAATGCAGCAACTTTAGGCGCAGTGCCGATAAGTAGCGTCACTGAGGTGGGGGCGCCTTGGTAGACATCCGGTATCCACATATGAAATGGAACAGCTCCGAGTTTGAAGCCGATCCCTACGATAACAAACACCACTCCAAGCCGGAGCAGATTCGAATCGCTATGTCCAGAAAGTATGGAAGATACAATTGCTTCAATGTTCAGATGTCCAGTAGCACCGTAAATCATAGACATACCATAAAGCAACATACCCGAAGCAATAGCCCCTAGAACAAAGTATTTTATAGCCGCCTCGGAACTGCGGCCAGAATCACGCTGGAGAGCGACCATCGCATACAAACTTAAACTTAAGAGTTCAAGGCCTAGGTAAAGACTTAGGAAATGATTAGATGAGATCATGACCATCATCCCTAAGGTCGCAAACAACGTCAGTGAGAAGTACTCCCCTCGATGTAACCCGCGAGATAATAGGTAGTTCTTTGAATACACAAGGCCAACTGCAATGAGAACACATACCGTCGATTTGAGAGCCGCTCCAAGCACATCCGAAACAACCAATCCACTCATAATAACTCTAGGGTCTGCGTCATAAAAAAACCACGGCAGAACACTCGTCACAACTAAAACTATGAGAGTTAGTACGTACGTAACACCACGCTGCTCCTTACTTAAAAATAAGTCGAGTAATAAAATACTACTGACTCCGATGAGCAAAAAAATCTCAGGCAAGAGCGTGTATAGATCTGATAATTGAAAATCCATATGTGACTTAAATACCTTTTATAATCGACTATCGCTTTATTTAGTTCTTAATCACGGAGGCGAGCTCTAATACCGTAGCCACCGAAACATGAATCACATCTGTAAAGGGCTTGGGGTACAAGCCCATACCAATTACGATTAGCGCTAGAACAAACAACATTGCGAATTCGCGCGTATTAACATCCTTTAATCCTAGTACCCGTTCGCTACCGCACTCTCCGAAAACAACTCGTTTATACATCCAAAGCGTATACGCCGCACCTAAGACAAGGGTCATAGCCGCTGCAAATGCAAACCAAAAATTACTCGCCATCGCACCCATGATTACAAGGAACTCACCCACAAACCCACTTGTTCCTGGTAAGCCGGCGTTAGCCATAGCAAATACGAGAAAGAGCGCCGCGAACATTGGCATCGAATTAACGACGCCTCCATAGTCAGAAATTTCCCTTGAGTGCATTCGGTCATACAAAACCCCAACACAAAGGAATAATGCAGTAGAGATAAAGCCGTGGGACACCATTTGAATAACAGCGCCTTGCATTCCTTCCACATTAAATATAAATATACCCAGAGTCACAAAGCCCATATGGGATATCGACGAATAAGCAATTAGTTTCTTCATATCTCGCTGAACAAGCGCAACAAATCCAATATAAACAATCGCAATTAAAGACAATCCAATTACGAAGGGCGCCAATTCTCTTGCCGCATCGGGCACAATCGGCAACGACAATCTTAAAAACCCGTAACCACCGAGCTTGAGCATAACCGCCGCCAAAACAACCGATCCACCGGTTGGCGCTTCAACGTGCGCATCGGGCAACCAAGTATGAACCGGCCACATTGGAATTTTCACGGCAAAAGCGGCAAAGAGCGCTAGAAAGATTAAAACCTGGGCACTTTGCGGAATTGATACTGCATAAAAATTCGAGATTGAAAAACTACCTCCGGCGGTCCTATAGAGATAAATGAGTGCAACCAGCGTTAATAAAGACCCCGCTAGCGTGTAAAGAAAAAACTTAATTGCAGCATAAACTCGATTTGGCCCACCCCATACTCCAATAATGAGAAACATTGGGATAAGCGTTGCCTCAAAAAAAACATAGAACAACATGGCATCTAAGGAACAAAAAACGCCATTAATCATCCCAGACAAAATTAAAAATGAGGCGAAATAATGAGATACTTTTTTGGTTATGACTTCCCAACCCGCAACAACAACAAATATGGTGGTCAACACGTTCAACAAAATCAGTACCAGCGATATGCCATCTATACCGAGGTGATAGTTGATATTGAAGGTTTCAATCCAAGGAGTGAACTCAACAAATTGAAATTCAGATTGCGTCGCATCAAATCGCATCCATACAGGGATCACAACCAGAGCACTCAGAATAGAGCCCACCAATGTCATCCAGCGAGCGATACGCTCTCGCCCATCTCTACCAACCAGCAATACGGCAACGCCAAAGAATATGGGTAACCAAACAATGAGCGACAAAGAACCAATTACGTGGGTCAACATTTTTTATCTATCTTATTTTCAAAAAAGCCAAATTGTGACAAGAGCGAAAGCCCCTAATATCATCACAAACGCATAGTGAGACACAAAACCTGTTTGCATCTGGCGGAGCTTCATACCTATCCGACCGACTAACTTAGCAGAGCCATTAACAATGAGCCCATCAATGATTTTTTGATCACCAATCCTCCAAAACACCCCACCAAGAGACTTTGCTCCTCTCGCAAAAAACCACTCATTAAATTTATCTAAGAAATATTTCTCCTCGAATAATTTGGTAAGCAATGAAAATATGACCAGTTTTTTTCTGGTTTTCGGTGAATACACGAAAAGAAACCAAGCGACAAAGACACCAGCAGCGGCCAACCAAAAGGGTAACGTTTGGAACCCATGCAACCCCATTGCAAACCATCCATGGAAGTGCTCACCAAATTGTCGGACTACATCATGAGACCCCATAACAAATATGACATCCTGGAAATAATCGCCGAAAAGAATAGGTTGTATTGAGATCGCCCCACTAAAAACTGATAAAACCGCCAGTACGACCAAAGGAGCCCAAACCACCATTGGTGATTCGTGAGGCTCATGATTACTTTGGGAGCCATGGTCATGATGAGGTGCCCCTCCTCGATATTTACCCTCAAACACCAAAAAGTACATGCGGAAGCTATACAGCGCAGTAACGAAAACCCCTACCAGCACAGCAAAATACGCAAAACCAGCGCCAGGGATTGTCGACAAATGGACACTTTCAATGATGCTGTCTTTTGAGTAAAAACCCGAGAGAAACGGGAATCCAATCAATGCCAAAGACCCAACTAGTGAGACCAACCAAGTAATGGGCATTTTTCGTCTTAATCCGCCCATAAAGCGCATATCTTGCTCATGGTGCATACCGATAATCACAGAGCCAGCCGCAAGAAACAGCAAGGCCTTAAAGAAAGCATGCGTCATGAGGTGGAACATCGCAGCAGAATATGCTGAAACACCTAGCGCAACGGTCATGTATCCAAGTTGGGATAGAGTTGAATACGCAACCACACGCTTAATGTCATTTTGAACTAAACCTAAAAGGCCCATAAACAGTGCGGTAATAGAACCGATAACCAGCACGAAGGACAGCGCCGCTTCTGACAGTTCAAATAAAGGGGACATACGCGCTACCATAAATATGCCGGCTGTCACCATGGTGGCCGCATGAATGAGTGCGGAAATTGGTGTTGGACCTTCCATTGAATCTGGCAACCATACGTGAAGAGGAAATTGTGCTGACTTTCCCATCGCACCAATAAACAGGCAAATACAAATTACTGTTACCAAAGACCAGCCAACGCCACCGAACAACTCAATTTGTTGGGCAGCAAGGTTATCGCTTTGCTCAAATACAGCAGCATAATCTAAGGTTCCAGCGTAATGTAGGACCAGTGCAATACCTAACAAAAAACCAAAATCACCGACTCGATTAACGAGGAATGCTTTGAGATTCGCATAAATCGCAGAATCTTTTTTGTACCAAAAACCTATCAACAGATAGGAAACTAAGCCAACCGCCTCCCACCCAAAGAACAGTTGAAGAAAATTATTGCTCATGACCAACATGAGCATGGCAAATGTAAACAAAGATATATAACTGAAAAACCTCTGATATCCGGGATCTTCCTTCATATACCCTATCGTATAAATGTGAACCATCAATGACACGCTCGTGACGACAATCATCATGAGTGAAGACAAACGGTCAATCAAAAACCCAACTTCGAAATGAACGTTCCCAACCACGGCCCAAGTGTAAACAGTCCCATTAAAAACATGACCATCTAAAACGTCGATAAAAATTATGATCGATGCAATCAACGAAATTGCGACCCCAAAAATCGCAACAAAATGTGCGGCAGACCGACCAATTCGCTTACCAAAAAGACCGGCGATCAACGCACCGAACAATGGGGATAGCGCAGCAAAGAGGTATATGTTCATGTTATTCATAGAATCATTAACCTTTTAACCCACCGATATCATCAACATTAATTGTTTTCAGGTTCCTGAATAACACCACCAAAATAGCAAGCCCAATTGCTGATTCGGCAGCTGCTACCGTCAATATAAAAAATACAAAAATTTGACCTGATAAATCGCCCAAATAATATGAGAACGCCACAAAGTTAATATTAACTGCGAGTAACATCAGTTCAATCGACATCAGAATGATGATGATGTTTTTACGATTTAAAAATATCCCCGCGATACTGATTGAAAAAAGAATCGCACCCAACACTAGGTAATGAGATAGCGTAATCACGAATTGTCCTCGCTACGTTTATTCTCAACTGGCATGGATATTATTTTCAGTCGATTAGCCCGGGTCGCTGAGAGCTGTTGGCTTGTATTGACAAGTTTCGTGTCCTTACGACGTCTGAGGGTTAATGCGATAGCGGCCACAATAGCCACAAGCAAAATCACCGCAGCCAACTCAAATGCATATAAATATTCCGTATATAGCAAACGACCTAACTGAAGCGTATTGCCCTCGGTGGTAATCGCCGCGGCAACCTCGGCGGGTTTATCAAACACTACTCGCCCACCGACAAGGACAATAATTTCCGCCAAAAAAATTCCAGATACAACCAAGGCTGGTAACAAATAATTCCAGTACCCCTCTTTCATGCGATTCAAGTTGATATCCAACATCATCACAACGAATAGAAAAAGAACCATTACCGCACCGACGTAAACCAATATGAGGGCGATCGCCAAGAACTCAGCCTCAAGAATGAGCCATATAGCCGCAGACGTGAAAAACGCCAACACCAATGAAAGCGCTGCATGTACTGGATTTCGCGAAAAAATAACACTCAGTCCCGCGCCAACCAGGATGGTTGAAAATAAGTAGAAGGTGAAATTCTCGAAGCTCATTTAGTTTGTATTTTCTTTTCTCAATGTTGAAGCGGACTCATACATTATCGATATTTGGCATCAGACTCGCGGTCCTTAGCAATCTGATCTTCGTATCGATCACCGATGGCTAACAACATGTCCTTCGTGTACACCAAATCCCCGCGTTGCTCACCGTGATATTCAAAAATTCTTGTTTCGACAATGGAGTCAACCGGGCAAGATTCTTCACAAAAACCACAAAAAATACATTTGGTCAGATCAATGTCATAGCGCGTCGTACGCCTACTCCCATCATCTCTTTGCTCGGACTCAATAGTAATAGCCAGTGCAGGGCATACCGCCTCACACAATTTGCACCCGATGCAGCGCTCCTCCCCATTCGGATATCGCCTTAACGCATGCAGTCCACGAAATCGGGCGCTCTGAGGTGTCTTTTCCTCTGGGAACTGCACGGTAATCTTTGGTGCAAAAAAGTATTTTAATGTGAGCATCAAACCCTTACGTAGCTCCGTAAGAAGAAAAGTCTTTGATGCATCACGAATAAACCCGAACATTTTTATTGCTTCCTTTATGTCAAAACTACCAAGGCCACCAATCCATTCTCATGAGAACGCCAATGAGAACAAGCCACACAATGGTTATGGGAATGAACACCTTCCAACCTAAACGCATAATCTGATCGTATCGGTAGCGCGGGAATGTCGCCCGAAACCATAGAAAGAAAAAAAGCATGAAGGCGACTTTAGCAGCGAACCAACCGAACCCATCCGGTATGCCGGGTACTGGCGAGAGCCAACCTCCTAAAAACATGATCGACGCTAATGCTGCTATCAAAATCATGTTGGCATACTCGGCCAAGAAAAATACCGCAAATGTTGTACCCGAATATTCGACGTGGAATCCAGCAACAATCTCTGACTCACCCTCTGCCACATCAAAAGGCGCTCGGTTCGTTTCAGCCACGCCCGATATAAAATACACGACAAACATCGGAAATAACGGGATTAAATTCCAGCCGAGAAGCCCCATTCCAGTTCGTTGTGTATCGACTATTGTCGTTAAATTCAAGCTTCCTGACATCATCAAGACACACACTAAGGCAAAACCCATAGCAATTTCATACGCCACAATTTGCGCACCGCTTCTCATGGCGCCGATCAACGCGTACTTCGAATTAGACGCCCATCCTGCAACAATGACTCCGTAAACGCCCATGGAAGTAATAGCCAAGATGTACAACAGTCCAGCGTCAATATTCGACAACACCAAACCGTCAGCAAAAGGCATCACAGCCCAAGCTGCTAACGCTGGCATCAGGGACAACATGGGAG
>CAJXPC010000001.1 GCA_913057845.1 uncultured Pseudomonadota bacterium | reverse complement strand
TACGAGATGTAGAGAGGTCTCGTGGGCTCGGAGATGTGTATAAGAGACAGTTTCACACCAAACCCGAAGTCGCATTATTGGGGCTGTTACTGGCGAGCAAACCGTGCCGCAAATCTTCATTAACGGGAATTATATTGGCGATAGCGAAGCGTTAAATAATTATCTAAACAGCTAATCCTGACGCCAGGCTTTTTCCGCATCATCCCATGCGGCAAGAGCCTGCAAATCAGGCACCCAAGCCAAGCCAGTTTTTGCATCAGAGGACTTCGCCTCAGGAGACACCAAAACATCCAATAGCGCGGGCCTATTTTGCATCGCTCGTTTAATCGCCCCCTCTAGATCGTCTGCCGATGTCACTCTTTCCGCGTACATCCCAAAAGCTTGCGCCATCTGCGCATAATTTGAAACCTGTAGCTTAGTCCCTACAACCTTACCGTGCGTATCAGTTTGATCATGAACCTCGATTTGCCATGCTCCGTTATTGGCCACAACAATAAGCACGGGTGCCTTGTGGCGCACGGCCGTATCAATCTCCATTGCATTGAACCCAAATGCCCCATCACCAGTCGCCACCACAACATCTTTACCAGGACAAGCGAGGCTGGCGGCAATACCAAATGCAGTTCCAATTCCAATACACCCGAGCGAACCAGGGTCAAGGTACGTAGTCGCATTCAAACCCACACGCGCAAAAGCAAGAAAATCACCGCCATCTGCAACAACAACTGAATCTTTACCCATTTGCTTTTGCATCTCAGCAAGCACTCTATTAGGATGAATGCGTCCCTGATCATCGGATGGCGCAGTCAACATCGACTCAGCCAGCCGTTGCGCTCGCTCCTCGTGCTTTAAACGAAGTGACTTTGCCCACTCCTTATCCACGGCAGAAATTCGCGTCCCCACGCACTGGTTAATGGCTTCCAAAGTTTTAGCAGGATTTGCATGAATCTCCACATCCCCACGTCTGTTGTCACGCACTTCGGTCGGGACTTCTCCTATTCGGACGAACTTAGCCGAACCAAAAACAGCCGGAGATCCATACGCTAGTTGGAAATCCAGGCGCCGACCCAAAGTCACAACAACATCGGCATCGCCCATGACCTTACCCCGCATTGCCGCGACAACGGATGGGTGGCTGTCTGGCACCAAACCCTTACTCTCGCCGGTATCAAGATATACCGCACCAAGCTTATCTAAAAATTCACATAACTCTTTTTGGGCACCACGAGCTCCTCGCCCAGAAATTACTAACGGTTTTTTAGCACCCCATAAAACTCTCACCGCCTCTGCGACATCATCCGCATGGGGAAGTAAAGGCCGAATGATCTTGGGTCTGAAGTGCTCCAACATCTGAATGGCTCTAGGCACCTCTTCTCGGAGAACATCCGTTGGAAAATCTAGATACACCGGCCCAGGCTCCCCTCCAGCTCCCATGGCTCGAGAAACCGCTTCGTCGAGCTCTTGTAACACCAAACTAGATTGTCGAACCGTTCGCGCATAACGAGTGATCGACTTAAGAAGATCCGTGTGCACGATATCTTGCAGTGCGCCACGGTTTTCTTGTGCCCTAGGTGGAAGTCCCGACAGAACAAGAATAGATGCCCGGGCAACATGCGCATTAGCAATTCCAGTCATCGCATTAGTCACCCCTGGCCCCGCCGTGACTAATGCGACGCCAAGCTTCCCCGTTAACTCGCTGTGCGCATGCGCCATATAAATTGCAGCTCGCTCATCACGCACATCTATAATCTGTATTCCCTCCGCATCAGCACGCATCCAAATGGGCATGATGTGTCCACCACATAAGGAAAAAATTCGATCAACCCCTTGAGATTTTAAAAATCGGGCAATCACGCCAGCACTCATGTTTTCGTTCAATGGCATCAATGACATGTTTTTTCCAAAAATTTAGTGGGCTTAAGTGGTTTGCATTTTTTGTTTTTTACGCGACCTCAAATCAATGGATCCATCCTGCTGTCGCGGATCTATTCCAGGCGGAAAAATATGAATCTTTTGAACTTTTGCTGAAGTCCCTAAAGGGAGAGTATCTATAAATAATACCCATCCTGGCGCCTTGAAGTAAGCGATACGCTCATAACACCAATCGAACAATTCATTCGCAAACTTAGCTTGTCCCTCCGTGCCATTAACGTCTTCGGGAAACTTTGCTACAACGCAGGCCATAACTTCTTCTTCGCGAACCTCATCAGGGGCCGCGATGACAGCTACCTGCTTGACACGCTCATGAGCGGTCAAACACGCCTCCACCTCGGCTGCGGCGATATTCTCCCCTGATCGGCGGATGATATTTTTCTTACGATCTAAAAAGTAAAAGAAGCCCTCTTCATCCTGGATAACCGCGTCACCCGTATGGAACCAACCACTCTTCCAAGCTTCCTCAGTTGCCTCTTCATTTTTCAAATAACCAGAAAAAAATCCTTGACGCGGCTCAGCACCATTACTTCGAATCACCAGCTCACCCGGTTTACCAGGAGATAATTCATTATCGTTTTCATCAAAGACTCGCGCCTCAACCCATTGACTCTCTTTTCCAAACGAGCGTGTTTGAATTTTGCGAGGCTCAAAGTTATCCGTAATAATTCTTCCAGTTTCAGACATGGCCCACATTTCAACAACGGGAAAGCCGAAGCGCTTTTCAAAAACCTCATGATGGCTGGGCTCGATACCGGCGCAAAGCGCAAAGCGCACTTGATGTTGCCGCTCTTCGGGCTCCTCCGGCAACTTCAGCAAAATGTTAGGAATAATTCCCTGGAACTGAACAGCCGTTGCTTTGGTAGCAACGAGATCTTTCCACCAAGTGCTTGCATGGAATCTGTCGGGGAAAATTAAGCAACCGCCACTCATTAACATTGCGGGCGTTGAAATCGACAAGCAATTGGCGTGATGCAAAGGCAAAGGGTTGTACAACCGCTCCCCCTCTTCTCGGAAACCAAGTCGACCCCCGGCATAAAAATAACTTTCACCAAAAGTGTGAAAGTATTCATTTGTAAGGATACAACCCTTCGGCCTTCCAGTTGTCCCCGATGTATACAGAAGCGCCGCCTCCGTGTCAGCATCCGGCTCATCATGGCGCGGCGCGGCAGGCATTAGTGGCAATTCATCAGGAAATGAATCAAACGATACAACTTCCAGATTGCTGCTGATCGAGTTCGCTATAGACACCAGCTCTGCCAAGCGGGCATCAACACACACAGCTAAAGTCGCTTCAGAGTGCTCAATTACATACTTAATTTCTTCAATGCGATAGTCAGGGTTGATCGGGACGATACCGGCACCAAGCGCGTTGAGCGCGTAATAATGAAAGAAAAACTCCGGCCTTTGCTCAAACAAAATCGCAACGCGATGACCATGCCCTACCCCAGCTTTCGCATAAACATTTTTTTTAGCTTCTACCCGTTCTAAAACCTGTCCCCATGTAATTTCCCAACCGTCAGGGTGGTAGCTCCTCCCCTTCATTGGCGGAACGCAATAAGCGGCCCTATCCGGGTAAGAGGCAACAGTGTCACACAGGGTGTGGTACAAGGTTTTATACTCTGAAATATTCATAACTTATCTAACATTCTTCTAAAGACACAGAACTTGAGGCTAAGCTTTAAGCTTTTGCTCCAGCGCAATTAGCGCCTGAACGATGTGATCACCAGCTAATCGCTCTGCCTCACCTACATTGCCTTCGATCACCGCTCCAAGTATGTCAGCGTGCTGGTTCCAAATCTCGACCGGGGGCTCCCCCTTAAGAAGCACCTGCCCCATAACACGCCGCAAAAAGTTCCAATGAGGGCGACTGGTTTCGGCTATCAATGGATTGCCTGCGAGTCCGTAAATAAAAAAATGGAAATTAACATCAGCGGCAATCAGCTCAGCAATTGAGCCACTGCTGAGCGCACGACGACCAGCCTCTAGGTAGTCTTCCCCGTCTTCTGAGGCTAATTTCGCCCCTCTCTCCGCTGCTTTCCCAGTAGCTAACTTGTCAATTGCGGCGCGCACCTCATACAAATCCCTCACAAAATCGAATTCTAGAGGTGACACAACCAAACCGCGACCCGGTGCGTCACGCACCAACCCATCACTACGAAGTAACAACAGCGCCTGCTGAACCGGCTGGCGCGAAACCCCTAATGATTCTGCTATTTCCTCCTGCTTGAGTCGATTTTTCTCATCAAACTTTCCCTCAGATATATCAGAAAGAATCGCCTCATAGACCTGATCGACCAGCGTAGGCTGTGGCTTCAATCTATTCATATTCGGCACAGTTTGTTGAGTAGGAACGACACGAGACGAATCATAGCACTTTGAATTCTGTATTCAAAGTGCTCAACACCATCTTTATTATTCGGTGGCGAAACAGCAAACCTAAGCGGCCCTAAAAGCTGCCAAATAGTCATAACCCTGTATTGCCCGCGAGCCGTACCAAGATGTCATCTCGCCATCAATCAAAGAAACCCTAGGCTTACCGGAAAGACATACCGCAGCCTCGAGCTCTAGAACATCTCTTCTCCGAAAAGCAAAAGGCTCTGTCGACAGTAAAATATGATCAACCTTGCCGGCGAGACATTCAACCTTTATTTCGGGATATCGAATCGGACTATTTAATTCAATCTGATCATACCCCACGGAGGCCAAAACCCGAGCGATGTACGTATCCTGACCAATAGTCATCCAAGGCTTTTTCCAAATAAGATACAACACACGCTCACGATTAAGCTGACTCGTCTGATCTATAGCAGATTGATAAGACCGCAAAAAAAGCTCCGTCAATCGTTTAGCTTGTTCTGTCGCTCGAAATAGATACCCCATTAATTGATATAAAGACACATTATCTTTGGGTCCAAGCGGATGCGTTACGACGATATTAGGAATAAATTCGCGCGCGGAGTCAACCAACTCCTTAGGATTCTCATCAACATTAACAATCAGATGCGTAGGACGAAGTAATCGCAGCTTTTCTAAGTCAAAATCTTTCGTGCCGCCAATTTTTGGAACACGTTTAACCTCATCTTTCGGATGAAAACAAAACCCCGTTCGACCGACAACCTTATCTCCCAACCCCAATTCAAAAAGCAGTTCGGTAATGCTCGGTACTGCGCACATGATTCGGGTTGTTCCAGAAGTTACTTCGTGCTCAATACCTGCCGCGTCTAACAAGATGGACACTCCTTTACACTCAATCCTTGATTACAACTCATCATAGGTTCGCCCCATGAACCGGCTCGCTCGGCAGTGGTATTGACCTATCTTTCAGAGTACGCAACACAAAAGTCGACTTAGTATGACGAATCCCTGGAATTCTATACAAACTCTCCCGCAACAATCGCTCATAGTCTCGAGTATCTTTCACCGCGATACGGATGTAATAATCGTAATCTCCAGAGACCAATGACGCCTCCAACACCTCTGGGATCTTCTCCAATTGCTTGCCAAACTCAAACAAAGTCTCGTCAGAGTGGTTATCTAACGTGACCTGCACGATCACCGATTCCCGATATCCTAAGACACTGGGATCAACCTGCACAGTGTATCCCTGGATGATGCCGGCGCCCTCCATTTTCTTAATACGATTCCAACAAGGCGTGCTCGACAAACCGACTCGCGCACTGATTTCTTGTAAGCTAGAACGCGCATTCTCCTGAAGAACAGATAGTATCTTTAAATCGTATTTTGTTATTTTCATGCTAATTTTTATAAAAAATAAGGAAATTTTTCTTATTATATCCGATTTTATTAGAAAATAAGAAGCACTTTCCGCAAGCTTATCTATAAGCTTTGAACATGGAAACTTTAACGACTACCCCCGTAGCGACTACCACTGGCTCCCACACGACCCCTCCAAGGTCGGGAGCCAGTGCTCTGGTTGAAACCTTAGTCAATTTGGGGGTGGATACTGTTTTTGGCTACCCCGGTGGCGCAGTATTGCCGATTTACGATGCGCTCTATGGCGAAAAACGGCTTCGCCATATTTTGGTTCGGCATGAACAAGCGGCCGTTCATGCGGCAGAGGGTTATGCGCGCACCACCGGAAAACCAGGTGTCGTTCTGGTTACATCCGGACCAGGCATGAGCAACACTACAACCGGGCTACTTGATGCAATCAGCGATTCCATTCCTATTATTTGTATCAGCGGACAAGTCGCCAAACCACTCATAGGAACTCAGGCATTTCAAGAATGTGATGCGATGGGCATCGCCAAAACCGTGACCAAATGGCAGACTCAAATTCTCAGCATCGATGAGGTTGTTCGTCGCACTGAAGAGGCACATCAACACGCCACGTCTGGAAGACCTGGCCCAGTGCTCATCGATTTTCCAAAGGACATTCAAGCTCAACTGATCAATACAGAAGATGCCCCCCCATCGCAGACCAAATCCAAGCGCGACCCACCCTCCGGGAACGACATCAATCAGGCTGTCGAACTAATACTTCGAGCAAAAAAACCAATTATTTATGGCGGTGGGGGCTTAATCAATTCAGGATCGACAGCGTGTGAAATATTCGCAAAACTAATACAGATGACCCAAGCGCCCTGCACCCTCACACTAATGGGACTTGGAGCGTTTCCAGGCTCTCATCCGCAATTTATCGGAATGCCCGGCATGCACGGCACTCTCGAAGCAAATTTAGCCCTACATGACTCAGATCTCATCGTATGTGTTGGCGCTCGCTTTGACGACCGGGTTACGGGAGACGTGGCAACGTTTGCCCCACACTCAAAGAAAATTCATATTGATATTGACCCTAGCTCAATTAACAGACTGGTGCGCGTCGATGTCGGACTCGCAGGAGATTGCGGAGTCGTTTTATCGGCACTCATCAAAGCACTAGAAACAACAATCGATACTCAGTCAGACATACAACCGTGGTGGAAGCAGATCCAACGCTGGCAAAGCGTCAATTCGCTGAACTTTGAGACCAAAGAAGATACGATCGTCCCTCAATCGCTGATGCAGGCCATCCAAAAAGCGACCAAGAACACAAACCCGATCATTGCAACCGATGTTGGCCAACATCAAATGTGGGCAGCTCAACACTTGTTATTTGAAAAACCGGGTCACTGGCTGACCTCTGGCGGCGCAGGCACAATGGGGTATGGCTTACCTGCCGCCATAGGCGCTCAAGTCGCGCACCCAGAGAAAACTGTGATTTGCGTTTCTGGAGATGCCTCTATCTTAATGAACATTCAAGAACTCTCAACAGCCGTCCAACATAACACCCCCGTCAAGGTGATTTTGTCGAATAACGAGTGTATGGGTATGGTTCGCCAGTGGCAAGAATTCAACTATGGTGGGCGTTATAGCCACAGCTACACCGAAGCGCTTCCAGATTTTGTTTCAGTAGCGCGAGGATTTGGGTGGGCAGCGGAGCGGATTACAAAGCCACGTGACCTAGATGATGCAATCGAACGTTGCTTAAAACATGCTGGCCCATATTTTTTAGAGGTCGCGGTAGAAAAGCAAGAAAACTGTTTCCCCATGATGCCGGCTGGGGTACCTCACAACCAAATTCTTCTTAAGGAGGGCGTGTTCTACCGAGAAGATTCAGCCTAACGATACGCAAGACCCGAAACGCGGTTTATCCAACCACCACTCGGCCCTAACATCAAATCCCAAAAGGATAAGTCGATGAAATTAGTAACTCTCGAAGATAAATACGTTGCAACCGGTGGTCGGGTTTATCTCACCGGAATCCAAGCATTAGTCCGCTTGATGCTCGTGCAACAACAGCGCGATGAGGCCCTCGGCCTAAAGACGGGTGGATTCGTTTCCGGTTACCGAGGATCTCCACTTGGCGGGCTTGATGAGGCTCTATGGAAAGCCGCCCCCTATCTGGATGCGCACAATGTCAAATTTGTCCCTGGCGTCAATGAAGAACTGGCGGCAACAGCCGTTTGGGGGACGCAACAAGTCCACCTTACAGGCAACACAGAATACGATGGCATCTTTGGTCTTTGGTATGGCAAAGGGCCCGGCGTTGACCGTTGCGGAGATGTATTTAAACATTTGAATTATCACGGCACCTCCAAACATGGAGGCGTGCTTCTCGTTGCCGGGGATGATCACGGAGCATACTCATCAACCCTGCCACACCAAAGCGATCACCTCTTTTCTGCATCAATGATTCCGGTGCTCTATCCGAGTAACGTCGAGGAATATTTAACATTAGGGTTGCATGGCTTTGCCATGTCTCGCTTCTCAGGTTGCGCAGTTGGATTTAAAGCATTGGCAGACACAGTCGAATCTTCAGCCTCGATTAACGCAGATGTTCTTCAACCCGAAATTATCATTCCTGATGACTTCATCATGCCAGCAGGTGGGCTCAATTGCCGGCTATCAAGCAAAACCTTAGGCGTCCAAGCTCGAGACCAAGAAGCATTGATGCAAGATTATAAAATCTACGCAGCACTTGCCTACTCCAGGGCCAATCGCCTTAACCATATCACCATTGATTGCCCAAGCGCCAAACTCGGTATCGTTGCCTCTGGAAAATCCTACATGGACGTTCTTGAAGCTCTAGACGAATTAGGGATATCCGAATCAGAGGTCACCAACGTTGGTATACGACTGTTTAAAGTAACCATGCCTTGGCCCCTTGAGCCCGACGGCATCAGGGAGTTTTCTCGTGGGCTTCAGGAAATTCTCGTTGTCGAGGAAAAACGACAGATGGTCGAATATCAACTTAAGGAGCAACTCTACAACTGGGATCCAAGCGTTCGCCCAAGGATTATTGGAAAATTTGATGACAAAGGAGAATGGGTCCGTCAGCGAGGAGAGTGGCTGCTACCTGCGAAGGCGGATTTTTCCGTTGCACAAATTGCCAGGGTCATTGCGTCGCGAATAAATCGATTTCATAACAGCGCCGAGCTAACGGCTCAACTCAACTTTCTAGATTCTAAAGAGGCGGTTCTAGCACGGGCAGTAGATACCCCACATCGTCCTGCTTGGTACTGTTCCGGCTGCCCTCATAACTCCTCAACAAAAGTTCCCGAAGGGAGTCTTGCTCTTGCCGGAATTGGTTGCCACGTCATGGCAACCGCAATTTATCCAAAGCAGAACAAAACCATGTCGCAAATGGGCGGCGAGGGAGTTGCCTGGATTGGCCAAGCGCCGTTCTCAAAGAGAGGTCATGTTTTCGCCAACTTAGGTGATGGGACGTATTTCCACTCAGGCTCACTCGCGATACGCGCATCCATCGCCGCGGGCATTAACATCACCTATAAAATTCTTTATAACGATGTCGTCGCAATGACCGGCGGGCAACCAATTGATGGCATTTTGACCGTCCCGATGATTGTTGAACAACTCTACAGCGAAGGCATCAAAGAAATTGTTGTGGTCACTGAGGATCTCGGCCGATACCGCGGCAACCACACAATCAAGGCCCCGACCAAAATCGTTCACCGAGACGAATTAGCAATCACTCAAGAAGAAATGCAACGCATAAAAGGCGCTTCCATCTTAATCTATGATCAAACGTGCGCTGCAGAAAAAAGGCGACGACGCAAGACCGGCGAGCTCCCAAAACCCAAAAAACGTTTATATATCAACACCGATGTGTGCGAAGGTTGTGGTGACTGTGGCTTAGCGTCAAATTGCACATCAATACTTCCCATCGAAACAGTGCTTGGCCGAAAAAGAACGATTGACCAGTCATCATGCAATCAAGACTACTCCTGCGCAAAAGGATTTTGCCCCAGCTTTGTGACGATAGAGGGGGGCATACCGAAGAAATCAAGACTGAAGATCAATGATTCCGCTGAATTGCCAAATTTGCCTACGCCAACCATTCCAACACTTGGCGAAGACCCATACAATATTTATATTACAGGTATCGGGGGTACTGGCGTCATAACAGTAGGCGCTCTTCTTGGCATGGCAGCACACCTTGAAAAAAAAGGAATTTCTGTACTTGATATGACAGGCATGTCCCAAAAAAATGGGGCCGTTACTTCTCACGTCCGTATCACCCAACAAGATCGTCAAATACGCGCTCAACGAATTGCAACTGGAGAAGCTGATCTATTGCTAGGGTGCGATATGCTAACTGCTGGCGGTCAAGACGCTATTTCAAAAACACGCTCGGGGAGAACGACGGCGATCATCAATACCCATGATCAGCCCACCGGAGCGTTCACGCAAGATAGAGATTGGGAGTTCCCCAAAGCACAACTCGCGACAGTCATCAACGAATCTGTAGCGAATCAGGCTACATTCATCAACGCCACACAGCTCGCGACACGCTTACTCGGAGACTCAATTGCAACCAACCTCTTTATGCTCGGCTTAGCGTTCCAAAAAGGACGGGTCCCGCTAGCAGAAGCATCTCTTATAAAGGCTATCGAACTGAACGGCGTTGCTACAGAAGCGAATAAAGAAGCATTTCTTTGGGGACGCTATGCCGCCATCGATGAAGCCACTGTTACTGAACGGGCAAACCCGAATAAACCTGAGTTGGAGCACGACACGGCGTCTCTCTTCGACATACTCGATGACCGGATCAAGCGACTGACTCGATACCAAAATCATGCTTATGCCAAGCGTTATGAAAGCGAAGTCCTGCGCATACACAAACAAAATGAATCACGCAATGAATCACACGAAGAAAAACAATCACTGAGCATATCCTTTGCGAGACATTTATTTGATCTCATGGCTTATAAAGACGAATATGAAATCGCGAGAATGTACGCTGACCCCGCCTTCTTGAAGAACCTGCGTGACACGTTCGACGGGAACTTTAAGATACGCTTTAACTTAGCCCCCCCTTTATTTGCAAAACGAGACGCAAAGGGGCATTTAATCAAAACAGAATACGGCGGCTGGATGAGGTATCTTTTCAAACCGCTCGCCAAGTTGAAATTCCTTCGAGGGTCGGCTCTGGATCTTTTTGGAAAAACTGACGAACGAAGAAAAGAAAGACAGCTGGTGGACGATTACATCACTATGGTTGAGGAAAGCCTCGACGGCTCAGCGGCTTTTACTACAGCTGCGCTGAAGGAGGTCATTGCGCTACCATCGGAAATAAGAGGCTATGGTCATGTAAAATTGGAGGCGATCGATAGATTTTATGCGCGCTGGGGCCAAATTCGTGAAAAAGCTTATGAAGGAACTGGGCAAAAAGCAGCGTAAAAACAATAAAGCGATCACACTTTTGATGAGGCAAATGATTTATTAAAAGAGCCGCAGGGCCTGTAAAAAATTTTACGATAGCTCTACACCTTTCATTTTGAGCACCGAGAACTAATGACAAACTTAAAAGACGACCCGCTTACCAAGCCCACCAGCATTGGGGCAAAAGTAAGATTTGTGACTGCTGCCAGCCTTTTCGATGGCCATGATGCCTCTATTAATATCATAAGACGAATGCTGCAAGGCAGCGGTACGGAAGTTGTTCACCTCGGACACAATCGCTCTGTTGACGAAATCGTTACAGCTGCGGTTCAAGAGGATGCGAAAGGCATCGCTGTTAGCTCTTATCAAGGCGGTCATATCGAATATTTCAAATATATGATCGACCTGCTCCGCGAAAGAGGCGCCGGACATATTCAGGTGTTTGGCGGGGGGGGTGGCGTCATCGTTCCATCTGAAATTAAAGAGCTACACGAATACGGCGTATCGAAAATTTACTCCCCCGAAGATGGTGCCACCATGGGTCTTCAGGGAATGATCGACGACATGATCCAACGAGCACGGGAGGCGAAATCACCCGCTTTAGTAGGATCCCTTGACTCAATCTCCAAATCTGCTCACGGTGAGATTGCGAGAGTGATCTCAGCTATCGAAGATAAATCTATAGATGGCGATTTCTATCAAAGCGTGTTGGACCACGCGGAGAGTTTGGCGGGCAAGATTCCTGTCTTAGGAATAACTGGCACTGGAGGGGCAGGGAAATCCTCTTTGACCGATGAACTAATTCGACGGTTTAGGCTTGATGAGGGGGACAATCTCAACATCGCAGTCATAGCAGTGGATCCATCTAGACGTAAAACCGGCGGCGCTTTATTGGGTGATCGCATTCGAATGAATGCGCTCGACGGCGTGAAAATATATATGCGCTCACTCGCCACCCGAAACGGGGGGAGCGAGGTAGCTGATTGCCTGCCTGGAGCTATAGCGGCATGTAAATGTGGCGGATTTGATTTAATCATCATCGAAACCTCAGGCATTGGCCAAGGTGATGCCGCAATTGTGCCTTTTGTAGATTTATCCCTATACGTCATGACTCCAGAATACGGCGCACCCAGCCAACTTGAGAAGATAGACATGCTTGACTTTGCTGATCTCGTTGCGATCAACAAATTTGATCGCCGTGGCGCTGAAGACGCACTTCGGGACGTATCAAAACAATATCAACGCAATCAACAGAAATTCAACCAAAGTCCGAGTGCAATGCCCGTTTTCGGAACGACCGCATCGCGATTCAATGATGGCGGGGTTACCGCGCTCTACCACACTGTCGCCGATGCTCTGGTTGACCATGGCCTGGTGCGAGTAGGCAGAAAACTACCTACCGTCGAAGGTAAATGCTCGACAAACATTACCAGTATTATTCCGCCTGATAGAGCGCGGTACCTTGCGGAAATTTCAGATACCGTACGTTCATACAAAAAGCGCGTGGTCAGCGAATCACTCATAGCACGCGAACGTCAACAACTCCAATCTGTGGCTGCCATAGTGAAGGAAGAGACAGATGAGGATGTGTCGCACATTCAACGTTTGGCCTCAGAGCGAGACCGTCAACTTCATCCAGATAGCAAAAACCTCCTCTCTAATTGGCCAAAACTCCAAAGTGCATACTCGGGAGAGCACCACGTTGTAACAATACGAGAACAAGAGATTCGTACCGAACTTAAATATCAGACCTTATCGGGGAGTCTGATACCTCGGGTCTCATTACCTAAATTTGAGGACCATGGTGAAATTCTTAAATGGCTAATGCTCGAGAACGTCCCCGGATATTTCCCATTCACCGGAGGCGCATTTCCTTTTAAAAGAGAAAATGAAGACCCAACAAGAATGTTTGCGGGCGAAGGGGATGCGTTTAGAACAAACAAACGCTTTCATCTTTTATCTAAAGATATGCCAGCAAAACGACTATCAACAGCTTTCGACTCCGTTACGTTATACGGCTTTGATCCAGACCTAAGACCCGACATATACGGGAAAATTGGTAACTCAGGCGTATCGATTGCCACACTTGAGGACATGAAAGTTCTCTACTCGGGATTTGATCTCTGTGCGCCAACGAACAGCGTTTCCATGACGATCAATGGGCCAGCACCAACGATTCTCGCCATGTTTATGAACACTGCGATCGATCAACAGTACGACAAGTTCAAGGAAAAAGAAGGCCGAGAACCCTCTGTAGCCGAAAAAGATAGTATCAAAAAACAAACCCTAAACTCCGTGAGAGGAACAGTGCAAGCTGACATTCTCAAAGAAGATCAGGGACAAAACACATGCATTTTTTCTACTGAGTTCAGTTTAAAAGTCATGGGTGACGTACAGCAGTACTTCATAGACCAAAATGTCAGGAACTTCTACTCGGTCTCCATCTCCGGCTACCATATTGCCGAAGCTGGAGCCAATCCGCTTTCACAACTTGCATTTACGCTAAGTAACGGATTTTCATTCGTTGAAGCTTATCTAGCGCGCGGCATGAAAATTGATGATTTCGCACCAAATTTGAGTTTCTTTTTCAGTAATGGAATGGATCCCGAATACACCGTAATCGGTAGAGTGGCTCGAAGGATATGGGCTGTCGCGATGCGAGACCGGTACGGAGCAAACGAGAGATCTCAAAAACTCAAATACCACTGCCAAACATCCGGTCGATCGCTGCACGCGCAAGAAATTGACTTCAATGACATCAGAACCACACTACAAGCCCTAATCGCGACTTATGATAATGCCAACTCTCTGCACACAAATGCCTATGATGAGGCCATCACCACACCTACAGAAGAGAGTGTGCGTCGCGCCATGGCAATACAGTTAATCATCAATCGTGAATGGGGCCTGGCGAAAAATGAAAACTCCAGCCAAGGCAGCTTTATTATTGAAGAACTCACCGACTTGGTGGAAGAATCCGTGCTAAAGGAATTCGAATCAATTTCCGAGCGCGGGGGCGTTTTAGGGGCCATGGAACTAGGATACCAAAGAGGGAAGATCCAGGAAGAGTCAATGTATTATGAGCACAAAAAACATGATGGCAGCTATCCGCTAATCGGCGTTAATACATTCCTAAATCCGAACGGGGACACAACACCGGAAACGGTCGATTTAATTCGCTCCTCCGAAGAAGAGAAGCAGTCTCAACTCAACCGACTCCAAACTTTCCAAGAGCAACACAGCGGCGAATCCCCGATGATGCTGGAGCGGCTGCAAACTGCCGTCATTCAAAATCAAAACGTATTCGAAGTCCTCATGGATGCCGTTCACGTATGTTCGCTAGGACAAATCAGCCATGCTTTATTTGAGGTGGGCGGGAAATATCGAAGGTCTATGTAGCACCAATATTTCGGCAGAAGCTGGTTGGCCTACGCTTCTGCCGACTGAATCCATAAACTTCAGGGAGAATTACAGATCAAATTAATAGCAACAGTTTGAGCTGGATTTTTAGACTTCGGGCTTACTAAGCATTATTATTGCATTCCGTATACAATAATTTATTTGATAATCACAAAGCCGGCCGTGTACACAAGGTTGACATCATATCATTATAATGAATGATCAATGATGATAGTGTGCGCTTACTTTAATCTATTTAATGTTGGGTTAGGAACCACTCATGAGCTTACCAATTCGAGTTTTATTAGCGAAAGTCGGGCTAGACGGGCATGACCGAGGCGTCAAAGTGGTCGCCAGAACCCTACGAGATGCCGGCATGGACGTCATATACACCGGCTTACACCGAACACCTGAAGAGGTAGTGAACGCAGCCGTACAAGAGGACGTTGATATTCTTGGCGTGAGCCTGCTATCAGGCGCCCACATGACTATCTGCCCCAAGATCATGCGACTACTGAAAGACAAGGATGCCGAAGACACAATTGTTGTCGTGGGCGGCGTTGTGCCTGACGAGGATGTGATTCCCCTTAGGGACATGGGCGTCAAAGAACTGCTTTTACAAGACACAACCCCTAAAGAAATCGTTGCGCGCCTCGAAAAACTAGTGCAAGAACGCGGTCCTCGTTAACAATATCGATCAATCACACCAATGCCCATTTCATCTGCCGATTTAGTTGCGCGACTTAAAAAAGGAGATCTGCGTGCGGCCAGCCGACTGATGTCACGCGCCGAATCGAATGATGACGAAACACTTAGCTCTCTCGGGGCAATCTACAGAGCAGCGGGTCGTGCGCACATCGTAGGACTAACGGGAGTTCCCGGCAGCGGAAAATCAACACTCGTCAGCAAGTTAGTTGAAACCATCCGAAAGGACGGTCGCAGGGTGGGCGTCATCGCAATCGATCCCTCCAGCCCATTTTCAGGTGGGGCAATCCTTGGTGACAGAATCAGAATGACCAATCTCGTAATGGACGAAGGGGTGTTCATTCGCAGCATGGCCACAAGGGGCTCTACGGGAGGCCTCGCACGTTCGGCCTTAACTGCTGTAGACATTTTAGACACAGTAGGCTTCGACGTCATTATCATTGAAACCGTTGGGGTCGGCCAAGATGAGGTTGAAATCGCGAAAGCCTCGCATTCGACACTGGTAGTTTCAGCACCCGGACTCGGTGACGACGTGCAGGCGATCAAAGCAGGCATTCTGGAGATAGCCGACATTCATGTTGTGAGCAAATGTGATCGGTCAGACTCAAATAGAACTATTACAGACCTAAAAATCATGCTCGCCATGGGCGTGAACATAGCAATCAAAGATCGTGGAGGCAAACCACTTTGGCAAGTTCCCGTTGTGGGGACGAGCTCTGAAACCGGCGAAGGAATAGACACCTTAATAGCCACCTTGGATCGCCATAGAGACGTCCATCGCACCACCGAATTAGGAGAAGAACGTTTACGAAACATCGCAGAGTATCGAACGTTTAAAACTGCTGAAGATTTATTGCGCAGTCAGTTTTACAAATCAACCAACAAAAGAATTCAAGATGTTGTGGAGCAAATTGCTAGGCGAGAACTAGACCCTTTCACAGCATCTAATGACCTTCTGAAAAAAATTGCTTTCTAATTAGGAAAATTCATGAGCACACTTAACAAAATGGATCCAACCCAACTTGCTAAACAGTTAGAACTATGGGAAGACACTGAAGTCAGCGCTTTTCTTAATAAACAACCTGAGCGCGAAGATGAATTTTATACCCTAGGTGGCTTTCCGGTAAAAAGAACATATACCGCCCTCGACACGAAAGACATACCCATTGATGACATTGGCCTTCCTGGTCAATATCCCTTCACTAGGGGCCCCTACCCAACGATGTATAGAAGCCGATACTGGACCATGCGGCAGATCGCAGGATTTGGCACAGGAGAAGACACCAATAATCGTTTCAAATATCTGATTTCGCAAGGTCAAACGGGCCTATCAACGGACTTCGACATGCCCACACTGATGGGTTATGACTCAGACCATCCGATGAGCGATGGAGAGGTGGGCCGAGAAGGAGTGGCCATCGACACACTGGCTGATATGGAGGCTTTATTTGATGAAATAGATTTAGAAAACATTTCTGTTTCCATGACAATCAACCCAACCGCATGGATCCTACTCGCCATGTATATCGCGCTAGCAAAACGGCGCGGAAACGATCTCAACAAGCTCTCCGGGACGGTTCAAGCGGATATTTTAAAAGAATATGTAGCACAAAAAGAATATATCTACCCCATTTCACCATCCGTGCGAATCGTTAGGGACTGCATCACATACTGCGCAGAAAATATGAAACGGTACAACCCAATAAACATTTCGGGGTACCACATCAGCGAAGCCGGCTCCTCTCCGCTGCACGAAATAGCGTTCACGATGGCTAACGCAACAACCTACGTCGAAGAGGTTGTTAAAACCGGCATGGATGTCGACCTATTTGCACCGAGACTCGCATTTTTCTTCGTCTGTCAGGCAGATTTCTTTGAAGAAATTGCTAAGTTTCGTGCTGCCCGTAGAGTCTGGGCTAAGATCATGAAAAATCAATTTGGTGCCAAAAAAGCTGAGTCGATGCGCCTACGCTTTCACTGTCAAACAGCGGCAGCCTCTCTGACCAAACCACAGTACAAAGTAAACATCATGCGAACGACAGTGCAAGCCTTGGCAGCCGTCCTTGGAGGCGCTCAAAGTCTACATACAAATGGCATGGATGAAGCGTTTGCGATTCCCACTGAAGAAGCGATGAAGATTGCGCTTCGAACGCAACAAGTGATCGCTGATGAAACCAATGTTGCAAATGTCATTGACCCATTGGGTGGCTCATACTTCCTAGAGAACCTCACTACACAATATGAAACCAAAATTTTTGAAATCTTGGAAGAAGTTAAAGAAAAGGGCGGCACCATCAAACTAATCGAAGAGGGTTGGTTTCAAAAACACATTGCCGACTTCGCCTATGAGACAGCCCTCAAGAAACAAGATGGGCAGAAGCCAGTTATCGGGGTCAATAAATACGTAGAGGAAGATGAAAAAGCAGATATTAAAACCCATCCTCATGACCCGACTACTGCAGACAGACAAATCAGTCGCCTACAAAATGTGCGCGCCACACGTGACAACGACCAAATAGAAAGCCTCCTCAACAAACTACTCGAGGTTGCGAAAGACGAGACAAAAAATATCATGCCAATCACTATTGAGCTGGTTGACGCCGGCGCAACAATGGGCGATATCGTTGAAAAACTCAGAACGATCTGGGGTACGTACCGGGAAAATCCAGTGTTTTAAGTCGGTGGTTTGCTGCTCAACTGCAATTGTTATAAATCACAAAAGAGAGTAGGTTGCCACACATGAACATCATCCCTTACCTGGATTTCCATCCTAAGATCTCCAAGAACTGCTCAAGCAAACGTTGGGTCTCCATTATCGGTCGAACTACGATAGGTGAGCACTGTCACTTCGAAGATCTTGTCACTCTCCGAGCCGATGGAGAAACAATTAACGTTGGCTCGGAATGTTGGTTTGGCGAGTATGCAACAGTTCATATTGCTGATAGCGCCTATGGCGCGACGTTGGGCAATCGCGCAACCGTGGGTAGGTTTGGTCTCGTACACGGATGTACAATTGCAGAGGATTGCCTGCTTGGCGAACATGCTGTAGTCATGGATAACGCGAGCGTGGGCAAAGGGTCTGTAGTCTGCAGCGATAGCGTTGTTCCCCCCGGCAAACAGCTTGAGCCCGGCTGGCTATACCATGGAGTCCCCGCCAAACCGGTACGAAAAATTGAAGCCGCCGAGCTTGAAGAACTTCGAGGCATCGTTAAATCTAGAAAACACGGAGCCGGTGCAGAATGGGTCCTTTCCAAAAAACCAGTAGCCAAAATTAATCATGAGCCAGGACAGGGCGTCGCGGAAAATTCTAGATTTGACTCTTATATTGCCCCCACGGCAAACGTCGTAGGTCAGTTAGAAATGGCCGCAGAGTCAAGCATCTGGTTTGGCGTTGAAATCGCCGCACAAGATGCTTCAGTCTCATTAGGAGCGGCGAGCAACATTCAAGACAACTCACGAATTACTCTAGACTCCGGCGAGCATTTAAAAATTGGGGCACGCGTGACCATAGGACATAACGTTCAACTAAACGCTTGTGACATTGGCGACACTTGCATCATTGGCATGGGCTCAACAATAGGAAAAGGAACCATCGTTCAAAATGGGGGCGTCGTAGCTGCAGGCGCAGTTACCGCTCCTAATACTGTAGTCACCGAAGGAATGATTTGGTCGGGAAGTCCAGCGAAAGAATCTCGACCTCTTTCGGAGGAAAACACAAAACTTTTCTCGGTTGGCGTTGATGTCTACAAGCAATACAGCAAGAACTATAAGAAAAATTCGTAGACGCTCACAGCGCCCCTAACCACGGTTCGCGAATAATAAAATGACGCTCGGAAAAGGGCTCGGGTCTATCGGCCATAAAGATCTATTTAAAATCGCGATCCCCATCATGATTGCCAACGTATCAACGCCCCTCATTGGAGTCGTTGATACCATAATCATTGGCCGGGTCCCCGATCCAGCGCTGATTGGCTCAGTTGCCATCGCGTCAATGATATTCACCTTCATTTATTGGGCGTTTGGATTTCTGAGGATGGGGACAGCTGGCCTAACATCTCAAGCCGTGGGAGCAAATGATCAAGAGGAAATTCGCGCAACACTCGGACGTTCCGCTCTGCTGGCAGTCATTATCGGACTCGCACTAATCTCACTACAACATCCTATAAGTGAATTATCATTTTATTTGATACATGGCAGCCCCCGCGTAGAACTACTAGCAAACGAATACTTCGACATTCGGATTTGGTCAGCTCCTGCCACACTAATCAATTATGCACTAATAGGCTGGCTTATTGCTGTTGGGAAAGCACGACATGCCTTGGCGTTACAACTACTTCTCAACGTGAGCAATATGTTGTTGGATATTCTTTTTGTGCTCGGCCTAAACATGGGGGTAAAAGGAGTCGCTCTCGGCACGTTGCTCTCAGAATATGGCGCGGCTGGAGCAGGCATAGTTATCGTATTGATGCTTCAAAACAGGCTTGCCGGAGCATGGGACATTAAAAGGATTTTAGCCAAGCAAAAAATGATCAAAAACCTATCGGTTAACGCCGACATTCTGGTCCGATCTCTGGCTTTAATCGTTGTATTCACCTGGTTTACTGCAAGCAGCGCGGCTTTCGGAGACACCGTACTTGCAGCGAACGCGGTACTGCTTCATTTCATGACCGTTTCCGCGTATTTTTTAGACGGAATAGCCTTTGCCACTGAGAAGTTTATTGGTGAATCGGTCGGCAAAAATTCTCGACGTTATTTTTCTGATGCCGCTAAGTTAACCACAATGTGGGCGGGTGGCATTGCAACCTTGATCTCTATATCTTTGCTGGTTTATGGGCCTGATATCATTGATTTCATTACTGTCGACAACTCTATACGTGAGACAGCCAAGGAGTATGTGATTTTTGCTGCGCTCACACCATTTATCGGGGTTTGGTGTTTTCAGCTCGATGGGATTTTTATTGGTGCAACGGCGACCGCCTTAATGAGAAATAGCATGCTTGTTTCAACACTGCTATTTTTCATCACTTGGAAAAGTCTGGAGGACCTGGGAAATCTCGGTCTATGGATCGCGCTACTCAGTCATTTTTTCTATCGAACCCTCACGATGTATTTGCAGTTACCTAAGGTGATCGGAGCGATCACCGAACACAAAGTTAGTCGAGACTAGATTGAGCAGACTTTAAATCCAAATCCACCTGAGTTTTTTCGCCCTCGAGTCGAGCAATGATAGTGGCACATACGGCATCCCCCCAAATGTTCACACTAGTTCGACACATATCCAAAACACGATCAAAAACCATAAGAACACCTATAGCCTCTACCGGTAGTCCAATCACGCCCAGTATAATCGCTATGGCCACCAATGAGGCGGAAGGGACTCCGGCAACACCAATTGAGGTTAACAGCGCCACCACGACTATCGTAAATTGAACACCAAGGGTCAGATCCAACCCATACGCTTGAGCAATAAACATCGCAGCAGCACACTCATAGAGCGCCGTACCATTCATATTGACCGTCGCTCCCAGCGGCAGTACAAAACTAGACACACTATTCGAGACGCCAACATTTTTCTCCAAGCTCTTCATGGAAACAGGCAGAGTTGCGGATGAAGAAGCCGTTGAAAATGCGGTAAGAATTGCCGGGGACATTGCCCGAAGAGTCGCCCACGGGTTCACCCGCGCAAGGCTACGCAGTAGCAAAGGTAATACGACAAGCGCATGAATGCACAAAGCACCCAAAACCGTGAGTGAAAAAACCGCTAACGGCCGAGCCGCATCAAAACCCGTCTTTGCAATAACACCAGCAACGAGTGCGAAAACCCCGATTGGCGCGAATTTCATTATCCACTCCGTCATTCCCATCATGACTTTAAACGTCGCGTCCCAAAAACGCTGAAAAGGATGCCGCAACTCATCAGATAATTTTGTAATGAAAAATCCAAACAAGATCGAGAAAAAGATTATCCCGAGCATCTGCCCCTCTGCAGAGGCTTTAATAATATTAGGCGGGACCATGCGCAGAAAAATTTCGGCGACGTCAGTTGAACCCTTATTTTCAATTTTCTCTTGAAGGGCAGATACGTCATGACTTTCAAAAGCCAACAAATCACCGACTGGCCGACCTTCGTATTGACCTGGCGCAACCAAGTTAATCATCGCCAAGCCAACAAGTATCGCAAACAACGTTGTTACGGCATAAAACAATAACGTACGCGTCCCAATTTTTGCTAACTTAGCTCCAGAACTACCCATCCCACACATCCCTACAATAATGGAGGATGCGATCAACGGGACAATAATCATTTTCAGAGCATTAAGGAATAATTGACCGACGTATTCAAAAACCGCGTTCAGCTCTAAGCCTAGGACCGCCACTGACTCCCCGTCTTGCGAGTAATGTTTAACAATTGAACCAGTGATCCCGGCAAGAACAATCGCGATAATAATTTGCCAATGTAGAGCCAACTTGCGCATCTATTGCTCCTGTACTTCAGTACATTATGTGTCCGCCATCGACAACGATAGTCTGGCCCGATACAAACGAGGACAGCTCAGATAATAAATACACAGCAGTTCCAGCCAAATCGGTTGGCCGTTCTTCGCGCGAAATAGCTCTCGCCTTCAAGAAACTCTGCTGCCATTCAATAGGGCGATCTTTTGTGGCATCCGTAATCACAAACCCAGGAGCGATGGTATTGACACGTACGTTTGCTGATCCACACTCCTTGGCGAGGCCTTTCGTCATCGAGAGTACTGCGCCCTTTGTTGCCACGTAATGCAAGTATCCGGGCTGCCCAGCAACTGCGACAACAGAAGATATATTGATGATGCTACCACCGCCGCTTTCGCGCATCGCGGGCATCACTCCCTTACAACACTGCCAAATACCTTTGACGTTAACGTCAAAAATTCGATCCCATATTTCGGTTGAGATCTCCTCAAAAGGCGTGAGCTTCACCTCCCTAAAATACGCCGCATTATTGATAAGGCCATCGACGCGCCCACTCCACTTAACAGCTGCTTGCGCCATTGCCTTTGCAGACGCCTCATCACTCACATCCGTTTTTACGTAAGACGCCTCACCACCATTTTTTTTTATTAGCTCAAGAGTCTCATCTGCAGAGTTGAGATCCGCAATCATGACTCGAGCGCCATAGGCTGCGCTAGTGAGCGCGAACGCCTGCCCAATGCCAGTGGCACCACCAGTGACAATAATTGTTTTTCCTTCTAGTAATGGTCCTTGCATCCTCAATAGCTCCAATTTACAGCCTATTTATTTTTATCAATCTCGCAGGCTAGTTATATGAACAAGTTAAAGCACTTCTCTGCCCGATAGCACTTCATTTAACGTCTTGGCGCATACTGACCACTCAGTCAATGCACTCAAGAAACTCGCCGATCAGTGTATCAGCGGCTCTGATCACATGCTCTGGCCCAGGAAATGTTCCGCCCTGAACATCCTGGATAAAATCTTTAAACCCACCAACTCTTTCGTTATGAATTGCTTGTTGCAGCTCATAAATTTTTCGATACTGCTTCGAGTGCCTAGGATAAGGCGGCGGACTATTACCCAAAATATCTTCAGCAAACAAAAATTGGATGTCACCACCTTTACCACCGCCAATTGAAGAGGTAAGCAAAGTGGTGCGCTTACTGATCTCGATCAAGAGCTCCTCCGGAACGACCTCAACCTCCACGGCGTATGCGCCAGCATCTTCGAGAGTTTTGATTTCTTGATAAACCCAGAGCGCCTCATCTACCGTTTTTCCAACCGCCTTGAGGCCTCCAGTCCATGTGCTTTTTCTGTCTCTTATACACATCTCCGAGCCCACGAGACCTCTCTACATC